>CAZFEG010000009.1:0-16082 GCA_964517565.1 uncultured Methanosarcinales archaeon | reverse complement strand
ATGAATTAGATTTTGAAGAAAAAGAAACTTTCGAAAAGATTATCCTTCGATTCCCAAAAGATGCAGCAGCTGGAGATTATCTTGTTGAATATACAGTTAAATTTGATGAATATGAATCCGTTACTGAACCTGGTGTTGTAACAGTTCTTCCTTGTGAAGATGCTGCTTGTGGTGCAGTTGAAGCTCCTACCGATATTGGTAAAACATTAATCACAGTTCCTAACAAACAAATTGTTACAATTGGAACTACTGGTGCTGTTTATCCAATTCTTATCAATAACATGGCTGATAGTGCGAAAGCATATACTATTCAAGTTCAAGGTGTTGATTTATGGGGTAGTGCTCGTATGGATCCTGGAGCAACAGTTATTGTTCCTGCAAAAAACAGTCAAACCGTTTTCCTTTACCTTCAAGCAAATGAAGATGCTCAAGCTGGAGAAAAATACTTTAAAATTTCTATCGCTTCAGATAGTGATGTTAAAGATATTCCTCTAACTGCAACTGTTCAAGAAGGAACTGACTCAGCTAGCTGGTCAAGTCTAAAAAAAGTACTAGAAATTGGTTTAATTATCTTAGTTATTATCTTAATTATCATTGGTTTAATCGTTGGTTTTAACAAACTACGTGGCTCTGATGGTGATGATGACGAAGATGCAAAAACTTACTACTAGGTTTTTTTTATTTTTTCCTTAGGGATGCCAAGAAACAGTAGTTTCTTGTACCAAAAACCTGCTTGTTTTTGAGTATTTTTTTCTTTTTTTTAGTTGTTGTTTTTAGTAAAAAACAGATATGATATAGTGCTAGGGGGATTAATTTATGAAACAAAGAAATTACATGGTTCTGTTGTTTTTACTTCTAGTTCTAACAATTCTTTCAAGTTCTTTAGTTGTCGCAGAAGATAATATGCAAGTTAATTTGCTTTCTGCATCTAATGATTTTATTTTTCAAGCCTATGAACAAGATTTTGATACTTGTGCTTGTCAAACAATAATTCAAAAGTTAACTCTTATTAATACTGATGTTTTTTCAACAAAGATTTCTTTATCTGCTAATTTAGATTATGTAATTTTTTCTTCAGACTATGTGGTTTTAGAACCGGGTCAACAAGCAGATGTTTTATTGAGAATGGATATTCCTTGTGATACTCGAGGATCTGACGCCTTAGTTATTCAAGCACATTCTTCTTCAAATGTTGATAAGTACATTTCACAATCCATCTTTATAGAAAAATGTTCTAACATTCGCGTTGCAGTATAT
This sequence comes from uncultured Methanosarcinales archaeon, assembly GCA_964517565.1. Lineage (GTDB taxonomy): Archaea > Nanobdellota > Nanobdellia > Woesearchaeales > SKGA01 > SKGA01. The sequence continues at coordinate 14,825 of CAZFEG010000009.1, read as the reverse complement.
GAACAAAGTATCAACGCATCTCTTTGCGAGCCTTTTAGTTCAACTCTTCGTATTGAAAATAATGCTCCTTTTCCTGAAACGTATTCAATTGATGTTCGTCCTTTTGGTGAGTGGGCTAGTTTAGGCGCGCAAGATATTCTTATTCCTGCTAATAGTTTTACTGATGTGCTTGTTCGTTTTGATTTACCTTGTAGTTTTTATGGTTCTCAGGAACTCACTTATTTTGTAACTGCAGAACAAAGTGGTTATTCTGCAAAAGTAAGTCAACAAATAAATCTTCCTCTTGGATATAATTTCTCAGTGGATTCAGTAAGTTCGCTTAGTACTTGTCAAGAAGAGTCAAACTCTTTTCCAGTTTCTATAACTAATAATGAAAATTTTGATCAAGAATTTACTCTTTCATCATCTAGTCCTGCTTTTGCAGTTGTGAATTATCCTCTTGTTGATGGTTCTCCTGTACAAACAATTGTTGTTCCTGCAAATAGTTCGGTTAATCTAATTGTTTCAGTGTCTCCAAAAGATTTTCGTGCTGATGATTATACTTTTGAGTTTGAAGTAACTGAGTCAAATAGTGGTATGATTGCATCTATTGTTGTACCTCTTTCTATTACTGATTGTTATGATCTTAATTCATTTATTGATATTCCCCGAAAAAAATATGTTTGTGGTGGTGACATATTTAGTATTCCTTTAAAACTTTCTAATGCTGGTTCTGAGGCTACTTCTGTTGCAGTTACTATTCTTGGACCAGATATGATTTCTTTACAAGATACTGTTTATTCTGTTGATGCTGGTTCTTCGTTGGATGTTGTAATAGATGCGTCTATTGATATTGATATCAAAGAATCATATCCTATATTGCTTACAGTTATGAGTAATGGTGAGCTTATTAATACTCATAAATTTACTTTATCTGTTGATACTCTTGAATTTTGTCATGCTATTCGTGTGCTTGACCAAGATGTTGATGTACGTTACGATGTATCTTCATTCATTCTTCCTGTACAGAATAAGGGAACTCGTTATGGTACTTACTTTGTTGAGTTACAAAACGCTCCTGAATTTATTGTTTTAGAAACTACTTCTTTGGACTTGGGTAGAACTCAAAAAGATAATCTTCATTTCTCTATTGATCAGAATGAATTGCGTTCATTTTTAGACGACAAAACCGTGCAAGATATTCTGGGGGATTCATTCAGATTTCAAGTTGTTGTAATTCACGATTCTACTTTAACACAGTATACATATGATGTTGATTTTTCTTTTACTGATTATCCTTTAGTAACTAAAGGGTTTTGGTCTGTGTATTATACTGATAATTGCATTTTACTTTTTGTTGCTTTATCTTTGGTAACACTCCTTTTCCTCATTTTATTCTTTGCGCGGCTTGGTTCAAAAAGACATTTTGTTTTCCGTCCGTATCTCTTACTTACTCTTATAATTCTTATTCTTGTAGCTGCAGGTTCATTGTTTTATACTTTTGGTTGTCCTACTAGCACTCTTTTGTATGCACAGCATAATGTTTCTGAGTCTTCATCTTCACATTTATTTATGTTTGAAGATAAACCTCTCACTCTAGATCTAAATAATTTCTTTTCCGATCCCGATAATGATATTCTTTCTTATGCTGTTGTTGATATTGACCAATCTGTTCTTTCTTTTGAACTTGATGAGTCTTCATTACGTCTTGTTCCTCTAACTGATTGGTTTGGAACTATTTTGATTTATATTTCTGCAACTGATGCGTATAATGAAACAGCTACTAGTGATGCAATTATTGTTGAAGTTTTACCTGTTGAAGATTATTCTTTTGGTGAGATTTTCACTATTCTTTGTGGATATTTCAATCTCATTCTTTTCGTCTTGTTTTGTATCTTCTTATTTTTGACTTATTCTTTAAAGAGAAAATCTCTTTTGACTCTTTCAAAGTCAAAACCAACTATCCAAAAAACAATGGATAAAACAGAATTTGTTCAAGAAAAGAAAGCACCTAAGAAAGTTCCTACTAAGAAAGTTCCTACTAAGAAAGTTCCTACTAAGAAAGTTCCTGTTAAAAAACATCCTTCTAAAAAGAAGTCTTCATCTTATTCTTCTTCAAAGAAGTCTTCTTCTAAGAAATCCAAAAAGTAATTTTTATCGTATTTTTTCTTTTAATACATCCCGTAGCTTTTCCAAAGGTAATTTTTATAAACCACCTCATATTTTCTTTATTCATTACTCAGGTTTGTCTTTTTTGGGGACATAGTATAACCTGGCTAGAATAGCCGGCTCCAGTAAGTGGAGCGATGAGTTTGCTTTTGCAAATGATGATTATCGCGTTGAAGAAACCGGCAGATCGGGGTTCGAATCCCCGTGTCCCCATTTTTTCTTTTTTGTTTGTTTTTGTTGTTGTTTTCTGTTTTGGGTGATTCGAACGCACGTGAAAATCCTTGATTTTCGGTGCGCCAAAAAGAAAATGCTTTTTTCGCGTGCTGTCACTTCGTTCCTGCGCAGTTTCGCTTTGCTCAATTGAATCCTCGTGTCCCTCCTTTTCTTATTAGCTATCACCCCATTTCTTTTAGTGCATTCAATTCAAAGAATTGAATTCGCTGACGCTCGCCTATTGCAAGAATGGCACAACGAAAGACTTATAAAGAACATCTTACTGTTGTAAGTAATACTTTGTTTAGAGAACTTTGCAAAATTATGTTCTGAAGTGGAAAATACTTCGCAGAAGTCTTGCAACGTAAGAAGCGCAAAGTTATCTTGGGAATTTTGAATAATTCATAATTCTCTTAAATGTATTGGGTGATTTTGATTAGTAGACGACAACGTGACATGAATAATGATTTGGCTTTATATTTAGAAAGTCGTTCAGCTAAGGATCAAGATAATTCTGGTTCTTTTTTCAAGCGTGTTGATTCAATCATACCTCGCCGTGCATCTTCATCTGAATCCGTTCCTTCTCTTGATTCTTTGAATTCTACTGTATATAATACTCCTAAACGTTCTTGGTTTTGGTTTTTCTCATTTCGATCTAAACCTTCTTTGGAAGATGAAATTCCTGAAGATTTACCTGAAGATATGTGTAAAGAACTAGAAGAAGTGGAAGTTGATATTGAAGAACTTGATGATGAAGTTGAACAACTTGAAGAACGTAGAGAATCTTTAATTTCTCGTTTTTTTAATTTACTTCGTGGTGGTCGTCGTCGTGTAACTGATGATGAAGACATTTCTGAAGATTTAGTTCGTGAAGCTATGGGTGAAGAATCTGCGGCTGCTGAATTGGAGAAAGAAACACGTGAAGTTCTTAAATTAATTCACAAGTGGATTGGTCGTTTATCTCCTGAAGAAATTAATTCTTTCAAACGATCTTCTGATTTTTCTCAGTATAAAGATTTACTTGATAGATATAATTTAATTAAATAATTTTTCTACTATTTTTTACTATTTCTAAACAGTCTTATTTATTTGCCATGATTTCTACTATATCTAGATGTTTTAGTACGTGGTCTTTTCCTATTGGTAATTTTGTTCTTACGTCTATCGCTTTAATAAAGTTTTTACCAAAATCGGTGTGTAGTTTGAATGCAAAGTCTAGTGCTGTTGCTTCTTCTTTCATTAAGAAACAGTCTGGTAGTGTATTTCCATCACTATCTTCAAGTTTGCCTACTCCTCCAGGATGTATTGCTTTGTATTTGAGGACTCCAAATACTATGTTGTTAAGAATTGCTTGTATTCCTGTACCTTCTGGGTATGTGTCAAGAATATTTTTTTTAACAAAACTTAGTCCTTTCTTTTGTTGTTCGCTAAGTTCTTTTTTTCCTTTTTCTGTGATTGAAAAGTTTTGTTCTCCAGGGATATATTCTATGAGTTCTTTTTTTCCTGCTTCTCGTAGTGCGAGTTCTGCTTCTGCACTTGTTGGTATAATTGTGTACTGGGGAAACTCTTCTCGTAGTCTTTTGTAATTTTTGAATCCTTCAGGATTATCGCATTTGTTTCCTGCTATAATCATTGGTTTTGTTTGTTTTCGTAGTTCGCTTGCCAATTCCAATAGTTGTTTTTCAGTCCAAAGGTTTGCCGCTTGATTTTCTAAGTTTGCTTTTTTTATTGCATGCTTTGCTATATCTTCGCTTACTCCTAGTCCGCTCATTTGTTTTGTTATTGCTTTGAATATTTCTTGTTTTTCTTGTTGTGCTTGGCGTGCTACTTTTTCCCATCCTTTTTTCAGTATTGATAGGTACCAATAGTCGAGTTCTATTTCTAAGAATTTTATGTCTTTTGCTGGATCGTAACTTCCTGGAGTGACTGATTCTCCTTTTTCATTCACGCTTCCTGAGACGTCAATGACGTGGATGAGTGCGTCTGCTTGATTTAAGTCGCTGAGAAATTGTCCGCCCATTCCTTCGCCTTTATGTGCTCCTGGGACGAGTCCTGCAACGTCAATAAGATCAATGGATGCAAAACGCCATGGTCCTTGCACATATCCTGTTCTTGGATTTGAGATTTTTTTGAATTGTTCTTCTTGTGCCGCGTCTTTTATTTTTACAAATCCTACTGCATGATTTGGTTTTATTGTTGTAAATGGGTAGTTTGCTATTTCTACTTCTGAGAGTGTTGCTGCTTTAAAGAATGTGCTTTTTCCCACACTGGGTTTTCCAACGATTCCTATTATCATACTTTCAGAAAACTCTCTTTGACTATTTAAACCTTTTTAGGTAATATTTTTATATCTTTGCTTGCTTGTTATTTGTATGATTCCTTTTTTTACTCATCGTCCAGATTCTCTTAGTGAGTTTATTGGTCAGGATGAGCAAATTTCTAGTTTAACTTCTTTTTTTACGAATTTTAAGAAGGGTCAAGGTTTATTTTTGTACGGTCCTCCTGGTACTGGCAAAACAAGTGTGGTTCATGCTTTTGCGAAGGAATATAATTATGATTTATTGGAGCTTAATGCGAGTGATACTCGTAAACAATCTGATTTGAAGGATTTTCTTTCTCGTGCTACTGGTCAGATGAGTTTATTTGGTACTAAAAAATTAATTTTACTTGATGAAATTGATGGTCTTTCAGGTACTAAGGATAGGGGTGCTCCTTCTGTTGTTGCTTCCTTCTTAAAATCTTCATCGTTTCCTATTGTTGTTATTGGTGTGAATGTTTTTGATAAAAAGCTTTCAGCTATTAAGAAGTCTTCAAAGCTTGTTGAGTTTAATCCTTTACCTTCTTCAAAAATTTTTACTTTACTTCAACAAACTGTTTCTAGAGCGAAATTGTCTGTTGAGGAATCTCAGTTAAAAATTATTTCTAGAAATGCTGCTGGGGACGTTCGTGCAGCTCTTAATGATTTGTTCGTCTATGCTTTAGTTAAGAGTGCTCATATTGATGAGTCTTCTATTCGTAGAAAAACTGAGTCTATTAGTCATGCTCTTATTAAAGTGTTTAAATCTACCGATCCTTCTTTGGTTTTTGGTTCGTTTGATTTAGTTGATGAAGATTTGAATAAAATATTTTTATGGCTTGATCAGAATATTCCTTCTGAGTATACTTCTAGTGAGGATTTAAATAATGCATATGCTGTCTTAGCTCATGCTGACAGGTTTTTTGGTCGTATTCGTCGTTGGCAGTATTATCGTTTCTATGTCTATTGTTATGCGCTTTTATCTGTTGGTATTGCTTTGAGTAAGAAAGAAAAATATTCTTCTGCTCCTGCGTATAAGCAGCCGACTCGTCTTTTACGTTATTGGCAAGCTAATATGCAATATGCTAAACGTAAAGCTATTGTTGGAAAACTAGCGAGTTTGACACGAATTTCTTCCAAGCGTGCTTTACAGTCATCGTTTCATTTATTGTTACCTGCTTTGGCTTCTAGTTCTGCTTTGCAGGAAGAGTTAGAATTGAGTTCTGATGAAGTTAAATATATTGTTTCTTGTGTAGATTGATTTTTCTTTTTCTATATCTTTGAATTTTATTTAGAAAATCATTAAAATTCGTCAAAAATGTCGTACCTTTATCTGAAGAACAGAGTGTGGGCACGCAACATTTTTAAAAAAGATGAATTTTGTGATTCCAAAAATCTTCGACATAAATTTTGGCGCATTATATTCTGAGAAAAACTTCTGTCGAAATTTTTTAGAATAATAAGATTAATTCCCTATTAGTTCAAGACAAAAAACTTTTGTCTTTCACAATTTAGTCCGCAAATAAAAATAATTTCTTTTTGTTGCGAACTAAAAAAAGGAAAAAAATAAAAATTAGTTTTATGAAAGGTTTTCTGGTGTAAGAATTTTTGTTCTTCCAGTTCCACTTACTTTTCCACCCATTCCAACGAGATATTTAACATTACTTCGTTCACTTACTGTTACAAGTTCTGTAGTAATATTTCCATCAAAAATAACAGCGTATGCTGCGTTGTTAAGGCTTTTTACTGTGCTTTCTAATTCGCTAATAGGAATCTTTCCTAGAATTGAGAGTCCTTTATCAAGAATATATGCTCCTCTTGTTCCAATAAGATCTTCTAGCATTTTGTTGAAAGCTTTTTTTTCATCTGTTGTGATGTTGTTTGTGCGAACTGGTCTTTCAACAGGTCTGCTTCTATCGGTTCTTCTTTCTGGTGCTCGAGTTTCTTGTCGTCCACGAGTGTTTGTTCTTTCGTTTCTTTTTTCTGGTGCTCGTTGAGTGGTTGTTGTTCGTTGAACTTTTTTCGCAGAATTAGGGTTTGTTGCATCAAGACTTGCTTGTTCTACGCTAGTTTTTGATCTTAATGCTTTGTGGATTTCTTTTTTTGTCAATTCTTCAACTTCTTTGCCGTCTGGTGCTTTAGTTACAAAGTCTATTTCTGTTACTGACATAAGTTCTTTAATAATGAGGTCTCCCCCTCTATCTCCATCTACAAACGCTGTTACTGTTTTTGTTTTACAAAGTTTTGCAATACTTTCTGGAACTCCTGTTCCTCCAACTGAGATCGCATTTTTAAATCCGTATTTTAGTAGGGTGAGTACATCTGCTCGTCCTTCTACTACAATAATTTCATCTGATTCTTCAATTGCTGGTCCTGCTGCAAGTCTTTCTTTTCCGTATTCTTGTACTTCCATTACTCGTACAGAGTATGCTACTTCATCGCTTATTTCTTGCGAATCAGGCATTACTCCTTCAATAAGCTCTTTAAGAAGTTCTTTTGCTCTTTCGATAACTTGTTTTCTTTTTGAAACTCTGATATCTTCAATATTATTTACATGTATTTTTGCATTGCATGGTCCTATTCTTTGGATTATTTCCAGTGCTGCGCCAATAATTGCTGTTTCTGCTTTATCAAGTGAACTAGGAATTAATATTTCTCCTTTTGTTTTTCCATTTTTTGTTTCTGTGTCTACTTCTATTCTTCCTATTCGTCCAGATTTTTGTAGTTCTCTCAGTTCGAGGTCTTCTCCTAGAAGTCCTTCTGTTTGTCCGAAAATTGCTCCTATTACGTCTGGTCGATCGACAACTCCGTCGATATCAATGGTTGAATGAATAAGGTATTTTGAGGATATTTGTGCTATTTTTGCCATATTTTTGTCACCTTTATATTTTATTTTAAAGTGGCAGAGAATGAGTCTGTTAATTCTTCTTACTTGTTAACATAGCTAGCAATAGTGTTGTTTATACGCTTTTTTTCGCGTGTTTGCTCTTAGTACTATTTGTTAGCTCATGATTTTTCCTTGATTGTCAATCAATTCTTAGTCATGTGTTGTTCTTGAATAAATTAAATGAATGTGAACGTAAGTGAATTTAACAGGCATCTTTGCCTTTTTTTTGATGTATGAATGTGAAAGTGTTTGTTGCCCGAAACACTAACTCCCAGGCTCATTGCTTGACGTTCGTCGTAAGCTCCTATGAGTACTCTCGTGTCGGGCTGTTGTGCTCAAGAGTGTCCACAGTTCATAGCAATTGAGTACAACTCATATGCTCGGGTGGGACCCATTTGAACACCTTTTAAAGAATGAACTTTCGTTTATAAACTTTGTTAAACATTTGTCTTTTTAATTAAAAAGAAAAATTGTTTATTCTCATTTAAAGAATAAACTAAGCCATTAGATCTAATAAACTGTTGTATTAGTGCTATTTTCTGCTATGATAGTCAAATTAGCCTCTAAATCAATTGTTTCGTTCATATCTGTAGTTTCTGTGTCGTTTAAGCTCTCATTTATTGTTATTACTTCTATTTCTTCAATAGTTATGTTCAGCTCTTCTTCTACGTCTTCTACTTCTATTTCTTCAACAGTTATGTTCAGCTCTTCTTCTACTTCGATTTCCTCTTCTATGTCTTCATCGATGTAGGTTATTTCTGCTTTTTCTTCGAGTGTTGTAATATATGTTTCAAAGATATTTTTTGCTTTTTCTTGACTTACTCTTTGTTCAATAAATGTGCGAACATTTGGTTCTCCTGGGTATTCTATGAGTGTATCACTGAGACCGAGGTATCCTTTGTCAATATTTTCTTCTTTAAGCATGATGTGATATCCAAAGCTTGTTTTAACAGTTCGTCGTTCATTAACGTTCATATTAAATGCTGCATCTTCAAATTCTTCAACCATAACTCCTTTAGCAAAGGTGTATTCTCCGCATTTGTCTCGGCTACCAATGTCTGAGGTGTAGTTTACTACTAGGTCACAGAAGTTTTCGTTATTTGTTTCATCAAGTTGTTCTTCTACTTCTAGAACTCGTGCTTGTGCTACGCTTTCGTTAAAGTTTTCGTTTACTTGAATAAGGATGTGTTTTACTGTTACTTGTTCTTCTCTGTAGAATTCTTCTTTGTGATCTGCGTAATAGGTGAATATTTCTCCTTCGCTTGCATTAAGATCATTTGATGTGAAGCTTTCAAACAGTTTTGCGATGGTAAGTTGTTTTTTGTATATTATTTCCATATCTTCAATGTTTGTTCCTTGATTTTGAAGGAGTTGATCGAATTCTGCTTGGCTAATTCCTGATTGTTCTAGTTGTATTTTGATAAATTCGTTTACTTCTTCGTTATTTACTTCAATATTTTCTTTTTCAGCTTCTTGTAGGAGTAATCTTTCTTGTACGAGTTGCGTGAGTAAGTCTTCTCTTGTCATTTGTTGTTTTGCTTGAACTGGCAGAGCATTCCATTGTTTATCTAGTTCTTCTACGTAGATTGTTTCTCCGTTAACAATAACTTTTGCTGTTCCATCTTCGACAAAGTTGAGGTTTGAGCTTGAGAACCATCCATCAAATGGACTTTCTTCAAAAACGTAGAATGTCCCTTGACTAAATATTCCTGTTACCAGTATTGCTGTTATAATAATAAGCATGATTGGAATTCCTAAATTGGTTCTTGGACCTCTTCGTGCTTCATTTATTATTCGTGCTTTTCCTGATTTTTTTGAGAATTTTTGTTTATTTATCGTATGTTTATGAACTGCCATTTGGAACCCCTCAATCTGTTATACCTCTGGAGGTAAAACATTTTGTCTTTACTATACGTTCAAACTATCTTCACCTTTTTAAGCTTTTTGTAATTGTTGTGCTTTTTATCTATTTCTTCAGTTTTCCTTATAAAAACCTTTTTAAATGGTCTTCGCTACAACATATTCATGCAAGATATTGTTGTTGGTAGGAGTAAGAAGGATTTAGATACTTTAGGTCTAAAAGGAACTGTTTTTGTCGGCAAACACTATATTTCTATGGGTCGTACACAATCTCTTTCAAATAATGTATATTTGGATGTTGCAGGAGCTCATGTAGTCTTTATTTGTGGTAAACGTGGTGGTGGTAAGTCTTATACTATGGGTGTTATTGCTGAAGGCTTTCATTTATTAGAAAAAGCTATTAAAGAGAATTTATCCGTTATTCTTCTTGATACTATGGGTATTTACTGGACTATGAAGTATCCTAATCATCAAGATAAAGAGTTACTTGAAGAATGGGGTTTAAAACCCGCATCTATTCCTATTAAAATTTTTACTCCTGAGAAATATTTCGATGAATATAAGAAAAAGGGTATTCCTACCGATGTTCCTTTTAGTCTTGCGCCAAGCACAATTGATTCTGATGATTGGTGTACTGCGTTTCATGTTGATAAATATAGTCCTGAAGGAATTCTTATTAACAAAACCATTCTTGATTTGAAGAAATCTGGAGAAATTTATAATATTGCTAAGATTATTGAGCACATCCAAAAAGATCCTGAAGTTTCAAAAGAATCTCGTGATGCTGTTCTTTCTATGTTTCGCCTTGCTGATTCTTGGGGTGTCTTTTCCGATCATGGAACTCCTCTTACTGAGCTTGCGAAGGGTGGCCAAATAACTGTTCTTGATGTTTCTTGTTACGCTACTATGCCTGGTGGTTGGGATGTAAAGGCTTTAATGGTTGGTTTAGTTGCTCAGCGTTTATTTATTGATAGAATGCTTGCGCGAAAGGATGAAGAATTCAGAGATGTTTCTAGTTCTGTTAATTTCTTTTCCTCTGATGGTCCTAAGAAACAAGATATGCCTTTGGTATGGCTTGTTATTGATGAGGCTCATGAGTTTTTACCTCGAGAAGGAAAAGTCGCTTCTACTGATGCTTTAGTTACTGTTATGCGTGAAGGTCGTCAGCCTGGTATTTCTTTAATTCTTGCAACGCAACAACCTGGTAAAATTCATACTGATGTTATGACTCAGTCAGATACGGTTTTATCTCATCGTATTACTGCCAAGATTGATGTTGATGCTTTAGGTATGCTTATGCAGTCGTACATGCGTGAAGGCTTGGTTGGAGAACTTGATAAGCTTCCTCGTGTTAAAGGTGCAGGAATTTTATTTGATGATGCAAATGAAAAAATGTATCCTATTCGTGTTCGTCCTCGTTTTACTTGGCATGGTGGATCAAGTCCAACTGCAATTCCTAAAGAGAAAGAGAAAGAGCATAATACTTCATCTATTGATTTTTTGTGATTTTTATTCTTGTTTATATTTGTTGATTTTCGTATAATTTATAGTATGCGCCTTTATTTTTTAATAGTTCTTTATGTTTTCCTTCTTCAACAATTTTTCCTTTTTCTAAAACAATAATTCTATCTAATTCTTTTATTGTGCTGAGTCTGTGCGCAATAATTATTGCTGTTTTATTTTTTAATAATTCTTTCATTGATTTTTTAATATATTGTTCGCTTATGGTGTCTAGTGAGCTTGTTGCTTCATCCATAAGTATTATGGGTGCTTGTTTTAGAAATGCTCTTGCTATTGCTACTCTTTGCCTTTCTCCCCCGGATAATTTGATTCCTCTTTCTCCAACTAATGTTTTTTCTTTTAGGGGTAGGTGTTTTATGAATAAATCTGCATGAGCTTTTTTAATTGCTTGTTTTAATTCTTTTTCAGTTGTTGTTTTCGCGTATGCAATATTTTCTTTTATGCTTCTGTGAAAGAGTGTTGGTTCTTGGGGAACGTATGTTATTGCTTGTCGTAGTTTGCTTTGACTCATTGTTTTAATGTTTATTCCGTCAATTGTTATTTTTCCTTTTTGGACATCAAAGAATCGTAGTATTAATTTGGTTATTGTTGTTTTTCCTGATCCGCTCATTCCTACAAGGCCTATTTTTTCTCCTTGTTTTATTTTGAGGTTGAAGTTATGTATGAGTGATTGTTTATCATATTGGAAAGTTATATTTTTGAATTCTATTTCTCCTTTTGTTATATTTTTTGTTGTGATTTTTTTTGCATCGACTATTTCTGGTGGTAGTTCGATAATGTCTACCATTTCTTTCATTTCAGAAAGTTTTTTAGTCATTTTTTGTACTCCTCGTCCTAAGTTCCATACACTACTAAAAACGAGTAGTGCGTACATTTGAACAAGAACTATTGTTCCAAGGCTTATTGTTCCTGCTTGATATCCTTTGACTGTAAAGAGTAGTGTGAAGAATTCTAATAATCCTAGTAATATTGATTGAACAAATAAAACTTTGAATGAATATTTCCATTCTTTCCATAAGGCAGATATTTGTCTATTTGTTTGTTGTTTGTATTCTTCGTGTTCTTTTTTTTCTTTTGCAAACATTTTTACTGTTAACATGTTTGTGATAATGTCTGATAGTCTTCCTGTTGTTTTTGAGTCTTCTTGTGCGTATTCTTGTGCGTATTCTTGTTGTTTTTTGGAGAGGCTTATGCTGACAATCGCATAGATTACTGCCCAGACTAAGAATCCTAAACTGAGTATTCTATTTTGAAAATAAAGAACTATTGTTACAACGCATATGCTTATTATTGCGTTAAATATATTAAATACGAATATGTCTTGTATTGCTTCAAAGGAATTGGCGTATCTTTTTGATTTTGCAACTAAACCTCCTGAAAAATTATCTGTAAAGAATGAATATGAGTGTTGCATTAATTTTTTCAATGAATACTCGTACAGTTCCTTCATAATTTCTTTTTGTGAGTACATTATTGATGCATCAAATATTCTAAAAAGGATGTTTGAACCAATCAATACTAAGCCTATGTAAAGAACATATTTCATTATTGGTTCGTTACCTAATGCTGAATCTATTAATTGTTTTATGTAGACTGGTTTTATTTGTATGAGTATATATCCTAACATGAATGACAGCATAGTGAGTAGAATCATTCCATGCTGTTTTTTTGTTCTAAAATATATGTGTTTGATGAGATTCCAATCCATGTTTTTTAGTTAGTATCTTATCATTTAAATATGCACCGTAAATTCCTTTACCTTCTACGTATTTGTGGTATTTTCGGCATGGTTTGTAGGTGTAGATTTGCAGGAAATTAATTTTTTTCAAATACTTTTTTTAAGTCTAAAAAGTATTTCTGAAGAACTAGTTTGTATATGCTTTATTCGAATAGTTGTTTTGCAACAGCTATTGCTTTTTCTTTTGTTTTTGGAAATGTTGCAAGCATTATTTTTATGTGATAGCATTCACCGTGGTCTACTATTTTTGCTTGGTTGTTGTTTTCGAGTTCATTTCTGTCAAGGCGAATATATAACATTCCATCTGCATCTATTCTGCTTTCATCTTCTGCGATCATTTCGCATTGTTCTTTGCCGAGCATTTCTTTTAGTTTTGTAATAATTTGTTTGTTTTGTCTTTCTTTAATTATTTTGATGCGTAAGATTTTCATGTTCACACCAGTTTCTATTCTTACTGTTTCTTTTCCAACTTTTATCTTTTCTTTTTCAAATTCACTTGGCAGTAGATTTACCATTGTCTTGGTGGTTTTTTCTTCATCGTCATTCTCTTTGACGAATACGGATATGATTATATTGTGTGTTAATTTCATGTTTCTTCTCCAGTAAGAATCAACCTACATATTTAAATACTCTTACCGTTTTTTCATGTTTCAATGACTAAGGATTATTTAGATGGCGGATCTTTTGCTTATACGCGTAGCGTACAAGATATTGAGCAAGAAAATCGTCTTTTACGAGAAACTATTTCTCAACTAAAGCAAGAGCTTGATCGCTTCCGCGCACCCGCTCTTCTTGTTGCAGATGTTGTTGAGATTATTGATGATGTTCATTCACTTATTGTTATGCCTAATGGTAATAAGTTTTATGTGGATAAAGCAAGTACTGTTCTTGATTTGAAAGTTGGTGATGCTGTTCTTCTTGAACAAAAGAATCTTACTATTGTTGATAAAATTAAATCTACAAAACGTTTCAATGTTGATCAATTTGTTATTATGGAGAAACCAACTATTAAATGGTCTCAGGTTGGTGGTCTTGCAAAAGAGATTAACGAAATTCGAGAGATTGTTGAGTTACCTCTTAAAAAACCAGAATTATTTGTAAAAGTGGGTATTGAGCCTCCTAAAGGTATTTTGTTATATGGTCCTCCTGGTACTGGTAAGACTTTATTGGCAAAAGCTGTTGCTGCAAGTACAAATTCAACTTTTATTCAAATTGTTGGTAGTGAACTTGTTCAGAAATTTATTGGTGAAGGTGCAAAATTAGTTAAGGAAATTTTTGATTTGGCTCGAGAAAAGGCCCCTTCTATTATTTTCATTGATGAACTTGATTCTTTGGCTGCTAATAGAATTGAATTAGGAACGAGTGGCGAACGTGAAGTTCAACGAACATTTATGCAGTTCTTGGCTGAAATTGATGGTTTTAAACCTTTGTCAAATGTAAAAATTATTGGTTGTACTAATCGTAAAGATATTTTAGATCCTGCTATTTTGAGACCTGGTCGTCTTGATAGACTTATTGAGATTGGCCCGCCTGAACTAGATGGTGTTGAACAAATTCTTAAAATCCACACTAAAGCTATGACTTTGAAAAAAGGCTTTAAGTTCAAAATTGTCGCTAAAGAACTTGAGGGTATGACTGGTGCGGAAATTAAGGCTGTTTGTACTGAAGCTGGTTATGTTGCTATTCGTGAAGATCGTTTCGTTGTTGACACTGATGATTTCATTAAAGGGAAAGAGCGTGTTTTAGCTGCAGAAGAATCTGAAGGTGACGATTACTTACATATGTTTTCTTAAGTATTTTTTTTCTTTGTTTTATTTCTTATTAGTTCTTTTTTTTGAAGCACATGTTTATATAGTTCTTTTACTTCCTTTGTACTAGCATGCACAATGAATGAGTGAACACCAGCAGACGCCACGGCGAATGATGAACGGAAGTAACTAGTGAGTGTGTGCCCTTCTTTTCAATTGAACATCTTCATTCTTTCTAGAATAACTTCTAACTTTGTTTTTTTTTACTATGTTTAGATTTTTTTTTAGCGCGTTCAAGCTTTTTTTTTGCTTGAATGCTCTGACGCTCGCCTAGGCAAGATTGGCGTGTGAGTCATTTTTTTTCAATTGAACATCTTCATTCTTTCTAGAATAACTTCTAACTTTGTTTTTTTT
>CAZFEG010000008.1:0-16279 GCA_964517565.1 uncultured Methanosarcinales archaeon | reverse complement strand
ATAACACTATCTAGATTTGTAAATGTTTCTGCTCGTTGTTCATATTCATCTTTTTGTGCTTGTGAACTAAAGACTATCCCCATCACTATGATAAGTATAATTATCATTACAACAAAGATTGACTCCCCTAATTGTATTTGTGCTTTTTTCAAATTCATCATTTTTTTATTTTGATTGAGATGTTTTTATTTAAAATAGTTATCTAATATATCAGTGGGCAGTTTCCTTCAACAGAAAGTGCTTTATTTTTTGTATCGAGTTCTTTTTGTAAATCCCATAATTTTTCAAAAGGCACATAAGAAACACCTTTTGCAATTTCTACGAGTATTTGATCGAGTGATTGTTTAGCACCTGGTGACCCTGGAAGAAGACCTAAAGGTTGTTTACAATATACGCTAATTTCTGTGCTTGATGCATTTATTTTTTCTTGTTGCAAGAGTGTAAGAAGTTCATATCTGAAAAGAGCTTTGTTCATTGTACATTCATATGATGATTTTGTTTCGCTGAAAATCGCACCGTAAAGACCTGCTTTTCCTAAGTAAGCGGTTTTTTTTGAAGGTGGTAACGACGTTAACTCAAGAGTATAGGGAGGCGTATTAAGATTTTCAAAATCAATATAATCAATGTAATATGCGCTTCCATAGCTAAAAATACTACTTATGCTTGACCCTTTAGAAATTATTAAAATTGTTGCATCTTTTTCAAGAGGATTAAAAGCAGCATTTTTTAGTTTAACTATTTGATCTTGAGTAAACACATATGTTACATGATCATAGTTCAAATCTTTTGAAGGTTCATTTTTTAATTGAGTGCCATCAATATACATTTCTATTTGTGTGAAATTTTTTGGAAAGTATGTTCGTATTTCTTTTGAAAAACTCGACGTACTATTTAGGAAAACATATGCATGTTTGTTTGATGTTACATAAAGAAATGTTGCTACAGAATAAGGTGCCATCCATTCTTGAGTCCAAGTGTATACAGTATGAGAGTTTAAATTTTTTGGCGAAAAAATGATATCATATTTTGTGCTTCTTGCTGCAATATCATTCACTGAGAAACCATATAGTCCTTCTTGATCGTCGCAAGTAAATTCTACTTCTGCTAAGGGTACGACATACTCTTTTATGGTTCCTGATTCTTGTCCTGTTGTTGTAAGAATTGTTTCGAAGTGTTTTGCTAAACTAATACTTATTTTTTGGTCAGAAGTTTTTGCTTGTGAGCTAATAATGCTAAAAAGAAAAAGAAGAAGAGCTACACCCACAATTATGATAAATATCCATGCAAATTGTATTTGGAGTTGGCCTTTCTTTTCTTGCTGTATAGACTTCATTTTTATTTAACAAGAGTTGTTCTTCCCTTCCCATAAAGAACTAATTCATATTTCCCATACGTTGCATTAATACACAGTGGTGCAGAAGCATTAACTAAAGCAAGTTGAGATATATATCCTCCTGGCAAGACTTCATTTTTTGAGTTTATGAGAAAAACGTTTTGTTTGACTCCGTCAAGAACTCCGCTTTTGATAATATATGAACCTGGAAACTCTTCGTTATGAATAAATACTGCAGGGTTTCCTATTGCTGAAGCATCAATTAAACATAATTTTTTGTAATTGCAAGGCGAAGATATTGATTCTTTGTTTACTGTTTTTATTGCGTTTGCGTTTTTTATTGCACTTGATATTCTATCTTGAAATATGAGTCCGTCTGCCGAACATTTTTGATCCATTATAGATTGTACTGATTTTACGCCTACTAAAGCTATTGCTGCTATGACAAGCATAGCTATTAAAAAAACGAATACTTGGTTCATTTGTGCTTTATTTTTCATAGGTATTCCTCTAAGAATTTCAGGAAAGTTTTAGGAGTATTTCATCTGATTGTTTTGTACTAATAAGTTTTTTCTCATGTAGTTCTTGTAGAATATCTTTTACAATTGCTTTACTTATTTTTTTCTGATTAACTAAGAATGTTAGTATGGAAATTATTGTTTCAGTATGGAGGGTTTTCTCACCTATGGCATTTTGTGTAAGCAAATCTACAAGATCTTTTGATGATACTTTTTCTTTACCCAACATTTGTTTACTTGTAGCTGAGTTTTTGCTTCCAGCAATCATTTTTTCTAATGCTGCAAATGAATGTTGTTTTGTTTTTTGTTTAGTTATTGAAGAACTTTCTTTCAAAGTTTCTTTTTTTTGTTTTCCTAGCTTTGAAAGTTTTGAGAATGTTGATTCTATCTCTGATTTTTCCTTTTTCTTTTCAACAAGAAGAGACTCATCTTGCGGTTTTGATTTTTTCCCTAAATCCCTTACATCCACATATTCTTCTGTGCTTCCAGCGTCTAGTTTTTTATTCTTTTTCGATTCTATTTTGGTTTCTTTTTTTGGTTTTGAAAAAATATCTTCTTTCTTAGGTTCATCTTTTTTAGAATCTTCTAATTTGAATGTTTCAAGAAGCGATTTTCGTTTATCTAATCTTTCTTGTTGATGTTGTTTATGAACTTCGCTTCCTTCGGCTTCTTTTTCTTTGAACGATGCTAATCGTTTTTTTTGTTTTTCTGTTTGTTGTGATGATGCTTGTTGTTGAAGCATATTTAATTGTTGTTGTCTATAGATTGCTTGTTGTTGAAGTTGTTCTTGTTCTTTTTTCTTTTTTCTTGAATAATAAATATATATGATTCCTCCAATAATAAGTAATATTCCTATGAGTATTAATATAAGGGCCAAGTAAGATTTTTCTTCTTCTGTTGTTGTAGTTGTTGTTGTTGTAGTTGTGGTCTTCTCTTCACATTCACCGTAAGAACATTCATAACCTTCTATACAATCATAATCATTCACACAACCTCTTGAACTAGCATCATTATCTGGATTAGGATCCGGATCAAGGTCTGGATCTGGATCAGGAGGGTTGGTTGGAATTCCGCAAATTCTAAATGTTGCACAAACACCGCCGCAGTCAATTTCTTCTTCAAATGGATCTAGTTGATTATTGTTACAAGTTCCACAATTAGCTATACATGGTCCTCCACAATCGACTCCGTTTTCATCAGGGTCTTGTATCATGTTAAAACATTGAGCGTCGTATCGTAGGAAGGCAGTACCGTTATCAACATTATTTGCTTTATCATATACTTTATAACAAAAAGTAGTTGTTGTTGATTTGTTTAGTGGTTGGTCTACATAGTTATTTGCCATAAAACCAGAATCACACGTTGCATTTGAACTATATACATATGAATAACTATTTGTACATCCGCTTTCATCGTCTTCACAACTTACAGTTATTTCGTTTCCTTCCCAACTAAATTCTATGTCTACGTCTCCTTGAGGTGCTTTAGTATCACAATCTAGATCATCGTATGATGATGCAAGAATGATTCCATCTGCAAAAATGAAGTTTCCTGCTTTATCAAAAACGAATACTCGTAAAGAATAAACTGTTCCATTAACAAGATCCACGTCTAACTTAAGGTTAGGATTTTCTTGTTCTCCTGAAATAATGAGGTCTGTTGAATTTCGTAAAGTATAATTGTATCTGTCTACTGGTGATCCTGTTCCGCTTGCAAGAAGTGATAATCTTAGTTCTGTAAGTGAGCAAGATTCGTTTGGCAATACAAGTTCTAATGTTGGTAGTTTTGAATCTATTGTTATTGTTGTTACTGCGTATCCTTTATCTTGTGATCCTTTTGCTTCACAGAAAACTGCAAGGTCATGTTCTCCTTCTTCGAGCGTCAATTGATCTGTGTGCGTGTACAATCCTGTTGTAGTAAAATCATGGTCTGTTGGTGAATCGTCAAACCTATATGTACAGTCTGCTTGTTGCAATGTTGAGACATTAAATAATATAGATTTTGATTGACTATACGCTTTATTATTAAATATAATATTTACTTCATTTCTGAGATCAACAGCAACAGTCATATTCTTTTTTACGAAATTTCCTGCTAAATTTCTACAGCTTACTTCTTGGAAATATTCAGCGTTTGGTTTGTTCCAATAATCTACTTGTACAGTGTGACTTATTGCATATGCTAAATCATCTTGAACATCATAATCTGGAAAGCCTGCAGGAACTTCGTTTTCTAAATATGTGCAAACAACGTCATCATCGCTTGTTACAGTAAGTTGAGAGTACATTGCTGCTGGATCAACTATAGGATTAACTACTGAATTCAAAGTAAGAACAGGTGGCGAAATATCATAACCGAGTTCTCCTTCAAAGATATGGTATAATCCATTTTGATTACAAATAATAACCCATGGAGCAATATCTTCATCTCTGGTTGAGCCAGGTGTTATTTCATCTGCAGTAATAATTATGCTGTGATTTTTTTCTCCTGTTTGTGTAAATTCTGTAAGTGAATTATACCAGTCACTTACTTCTGGAGGGGTAACATCTGCCAAGTATCCTTGCGCACAAACAACATTTTTATCTGTCACAACAGAAAAATTAAATATTTTTGAATTTGCGATTCCCATACTTGGTGTAATTATTTCAAGTTGTAAATCAACATGTATTGATTCTTGTCCTGATGTTGGGTTTCTTGCTAAGTCCCATATTTCATAACAAAATTCACCGTTTTCAGTTACTTCTAATTGTTCTGTGTAAAACATTTCGCTGCTTAACGTTTCTGGACAACTCATTCCTTCTAGAATATAAGAATATAAGAACGAATCTGAACAGCCACTTTCATCGTCAACGCAATGTAATTGTATAGTAAATCCTGTTGCTTGTGTGGTCACATCAACAAGAGCTGTTGGTGCTGAATGATCACAAATTGGTTCATCACCATCATTTGCTTGCACTGTTTTTGTCACTTTTGTTGTATTTTGTCCAAGAGCGTCTGTTCCTTGCACTTCCCATGTATAATATTTTCCTGATTCAACAAGAACGTAATTTGTAGCATCAAAATAATATTCAGAATCTACAAGTTCTGTTGTTTGATAAGGTCCATAAATTAAATAATCTTCACGTGCAATTGTTGAGTTATATAATGAAATAGTATAACTCATTGGTTTATTTGGTTCTTCAAGTCCAACTTCCAAGTATATACCACAAGTATAATCTTCCCCAATAAATACAGGGTCTTCAGGAATCAAAGTATCCACAAAGAAAGTAAATTCTTCCCAAATATTATTATATCCTGTTGAACAGTATATAAGAACATCATGCATACCATCTTCAATATTAGAAAGAGGAAGTGAATGCCTTTCTTTGAGTTCATCAATTCCTAGTAATTCATTATTATAGTAACATCGTGCAAATTTTGTTGTTGTAAAAATAAGTTCAGGGTTTGAACTAGTATATGATGTTTCATTTAGAAATACACTGAGGTTTCGAGAAATGTTTACAGCGAAAGGTACAATGATATCTGCTGTTTCTCCTGCAAGATTTTGACAACTTATATTAACATTATAATCAGAGTAGATTCCTTCTTCAAAATCATTGTGTTGGGAATGGTAATCAAAAACTTTTTGATGTGAAGATAAATAATTTTCTATTCCAACGATAGAACTTGGTATTGTTCCTGGTGTATTTTGTTGTTCCGGATATGAATTTGTTGTAAAATCATAATCACAAACAACCAAATCATCTGAAGAAACAAAAAGATTATTATTATCTATTTGTGAAAGATCTTCTTGTAGCTCAGGATCAAACCATCCTGAAATTATTGGTCCTGTCAAATCATAACCAATATAAAATATCTTTGTAGAGTATATTATTTCTTGTCCTTCAAGAACTTCTTGTTTACACATGATAGCGTAGGTGTTGAAAATCTCATAGTTTGATTGACTAAATTCAGGCACTATCAAATAATGGCCTGCACTCATTGCTTGTACTCTATCCGCAATTAATAAATCATGTATAGTAGTGTATCCCTGTGAACCTTCATTAAATTCTGCTAAAAAAGTGTCGTACATAGAGTATTGGAAAGGGGGATTATTAGATATTATTCTGCAAACTGATGGAAATTCTGTTTGCATAGTCATAGTATAAGGAACGCTCGACCCTACTGAGACATCCTGTTCTTGTGGTGGAAAATGCGATAAATAGGGGTTTGTTATCCACATAAACATGTTTGGCGCATCAATATCAAATGTTTCTTCGAAAAGGTTTTCATTATCATCCCTGTCTTTTGCAAGAACACTAAAAGTATATTGTCCATTTATTAGATACCCCTCAAAGGAAAATAAGAATTTACTTGATTCAGGCTCGTTTAAAATAGTTACATCTAATGGGATAACAAGTGCAGGAGGAACTGTGAGAAGGCTGCTGTTTATTATTTGAATTGGTGCATCTATTGGAGCAAGAAAACTAAGTCGAAAACTTGGCGAAGGATCATCAAGAGGGTCATCATAGTTTCCAGCAGAAACGAAGCCAAGGACTAAGAGCATGCAAAGACTAAGAAAAAGTATTTGTCGTAGTTGATGAATTCTCTTTTGTGAAAACATTAATTGCTCTCGCCTCTCTTTTTGTTTAGTTTGTTAATATTTCAAAATAAGGTGGTGCAGTAAAATCTGTATCTTTTATTTTGATATTTGAAAATTGTATTGGTTCTTCTTGATTTGGTCCCTTGTCTGTTGAGTAATAGTATAAGAAATATCCGGCATGTTCAAAGAATTGCGTAACAAAAGTTACTTCAGAGCCTTCAACAATTGTCCATTCCCCGCTTGCACAATTAGTTTCCACAGTAAAATCCTCTATATTTCCTAGTGCAGATCCTAAGCAGTATGAAATAGTGTCGCAACCAAATGTTCGAATAGGTATTTGTTCATTTATATCATCACAAGTTAGTTTGAATTCTTTTTCCTTTGCATATCCTGCATGCACATAGTCATACGGTTCATAATTTCCTGAGTCTGAGTTCATAACAGAGATACTTGTTTCTGGTGCGAGTCTATCCATTGTAAAACTAATAACATCACTTGGTACTTGTTCAGTTATTGATCCATTTTGAAACAAACAACTCGTGTAGTAAATGAAAATTCCTGAAAGGTTTCCATTTACTTCGTTCGGATAAAATCTATGCGTATGATTTAATTCTCCTGTTGATTCAAAGACGATGTCTGAATTATAATAACTCGAATTATCCATGAAGCTCAATTTACATGTTGCGTTGTTTGGTGTTTGTAATGAAAGAATTACTTCATCCACATCTCTATATACTTGTCCTCTTGGCCAAGGGTTTGCTATACTTGCGTCACCCTCTATTCTAAAGGTTTCATTTGCTTGACGCACATTATTATAATCATCCTTACAAGAAATACGAAATTCATAGTCTCCGTCCGGAAGTTCTCTGTAAAATGTTCCGAAGCTTGTTTGATTTGCTATAACAAAGTCCCCATTTGGATGTGTTCTATTCGTTCCATCTGCTCTTTGAATGTAGAGTGTCCCATTACAAAGTGCTGGTTCGCTTGTTGAAAAATTTATTGTTAAATTACTTGCATAAATATCTTCTGCCAGTTTGAATGAAATAATATCTTTTTGAAAATTGAGTATATTTGGTCCGTCAATATCAAGATATATTCGTTCATAGTGGACTATTTCCATATTTCTTGCAGCATCTATTGAATAGTATAAAAGTTCGTGTTCTCCGTTTGTTATGAATCGTTCATTTAGTGTAGGATTTAAAAAGTCTTCAAACTCGTGTTGAGGATAAAGTTCGCAAGCATTCGCATAACAACTTTCTGCTGAATTTACATCCCCATTAAAAGTTTCTGGCAAGCAATTGGAATTACAATTTTCTAAGGAAACAAAAGAAACAATTGTATCTATATCTGAAGGTCCCCATTTATCGTCTGTGACCCCATATTCTAGTTCTGCTATTTCATACTGTCCGTATACTGGTAAATGTCCTTGGCCATCTTCTCTTACATATTGATCTTGTTCAACTGGAGGTCGTAAAACAAGTTCTGTTATTGGTGGTGTAATATCTTGTAAACACTTTTGATAATTTTCATTATTATCTAAATCGAAATCCACACAATCATCTTGTTTTCCTGGAATTGGTCTGTTTAATCCGTATGCTGCATCTGCATTTTTATGACAACCATTTTGTTCTGAACTTATATTATTATTCCATGCACAAACTCCGAAACCAAAATAATCTCCGCTTGGTTGAGTAATATTATTTGTTCCATAAAGTATAGTTGTATTTGGATGAATAAGATCATGCAAATCTGGATGATAAATTGTATGCATAATCATTTCTTGGCCATTTGTACAATCATTTTCGTTATCGTAAAGATAACAAGATAATTCTCTTTCATGCATACATGTTGGAAAGACATCTCCGGGACGCGCGTGTGGACTAATATAGTCTAAATAGAATGTTACATCTGTAGATTCAAAAGATAAATCAGTATCGGCTAGTGGACGATAACTTGTTTGATCAGTTCCATGGTTTGCTAATTCTTTGTAATAACAATCTCCGTAGAGTGAGCAGAGTTCTTCATTGCAGTTTCCTGTTGGTGCATCAATATCACAAGCGTGACAATTTTCTAGTTCTGTTGTTTTTGTTTTGCAAACACCAATCCCTATTTCTTGATTATAATATTCCCATTCACAATCATTGTAAGTTGTACTATTTGTGAATTTGTAACAAGGATCGTTTTCGCATGCATCTTGTGATTTGTAATTATAACAAGAATCTACAACATCGCATTCTGAATAAACTGGTTCGGGTGTAAGACTTGCATCTTTATAGCACAAGCCAATAATACTATTATCGTTTGGCAAAGCATTTCCATGAACATACATTAAAGTATCGCAAGGTGTAAGATAATTATTTGTTCCTATTTTTGTAGATAAACTATATGCACCGTAGAGTCCAAATAAACCATTGCATTTATCACAACTTGTCGATGCGTGACAGGCAGCTCCGAATAATTCATTTTCAGGATTAAATTCTGTCTCAACACAAGTAAAGTCATCTCCACAAGTTTCCGAATCCAGGCTAAGATTGGTATAAGCATAACTACCATAGTTACAACCTGTTGGTACATAATAAACATCCTCATTAACTGTTTCCCATTCACAATTTAATCCTGGTTCATGAGGAGCCATACAATATTCATCACCAGTGTTAAAACAAACGAGTTTTTCTGTTTCGTTTGCTGCACAAATCGTTGGTTTATTTATTCCTACTGCACAAACATTGTAACAATAAGAAGTGTTTGCTTCTAAGACATTACTCATAAGAAAGTTTTGTTGCCCTTGATTGTATCCTTCAATTACAAAATCCTGTTCAGTGTTTGATTTACAGAAATTAGAATCCACATCAGATTCTTCACAAATAGAAACTTTGTAGGCCATAATAGTATTTACACAAGATTCATTATAGTTCCATTCTATTTCTACATCATTTGTTCCTTCATAATATTTTACACCATAAGTAAATCCATAAAAACCAGGGTCATCAATTACATCATAAAGATCATGCACATTCCTTATTAAAGAGCGTTGCGCATCTCCAAAAGCGTTCAGAAAATTTGGTTTCATAGTATCGCAAACAGTATCACACAAAGGATCATCTATACAAGAGTCACACACGCCACATTGATTAGGATGTGTACATGTTGGTCCGCATACACCTTCGCAGTTTGAGAAGTCATAGTTACATGTTTCTGTACAACCTAAGTCGCCACTTGAATAAGTTTCATTGAAAAAATCCGTACAAGCAGGAGTGTTTGTAGTATTATCTATTCCATTTGGTAAAAGAAACATTTGTGTCGTTTCATTTACATCACATCTTTCTGTTCCATCAAGAACACCGTTTCCACAATCATTTAAAACATATCCTTGACAAGCAGTAGTGTTTATTGATGATGGTCTTCCTTGACTCGTGTTACAGCCTGCAAGATCAGTTACGTCTCTAAATTTCACAGCAATATTTCCATAAGGTACGCAATCACCCCATTCTCCAGCAAACCAGTAGGGTTCGCAAATATTTTCATTAAGAACGCAGGTCAAACTAAAATTTTCTGTTCGATCTTCATTAAAGTAAAGATCGCTTGATGTAACATTACAAGTAATATTGTCTCCGTTAAGAACATAAATTGGTGCGACAGATATTTCGAAAGTATTCCATCCTTGTGAAATGCCTGATAATTCGTATGATCCATCATTTTGTGTGGTTGTACTTGCTCCTGAATTGAGAAGGTTAACTGTTGCGCCTGGTAAGACTGAACCATTGCCTTCAAAAATAACATGTCCTGATAAGTTAAAATTTGTTGTTGAACCTGTTGCACAAAATGATTGGCATGTTGTATGTCCTATAACCGCATTTTGACCATGGAATTCGTAATTTGCTTCTAAACAATAATATTGGTAAACGGATGGAGTATCATCAATTCCTTGTAAAGCAACATTACCATAAGCATTACAACAACAACCTGTTCCGACTTGGAGACAATTTGCATCAAATAAATAAGGTGTGTTTGGAGATTGTTGTGTGAGTGAATCACAATCATCACTTGATTGCGGCGGGCTATTTAGAAAAGTGTAATAAGTAAATGAGAGTCCAGAATCTGAATCTTCATATTGAGGTACACAGCAGTTATCATCTGCTAAAACTGTGTTTATTACAACTAAAAAAGCAAACACTATAACAAGTAATAGAACTATTTTTTTATAAATCATAATACACACCCCATATTAACCCTTTTACGCTGTAAAACAGTCTTTTTTAGCGAGATGGAGTTTATAAATCTTTGGGGATTTACTCAGTAATAAACAGCACAAAAACTAAAAAGAGAAAACAAAGAACCAATTCTGTTACCACTATAAAATTTAAATCGATTTTAATTCCATTTACGATTTATGCCACAAGTCTTTCCGCATTTTGATTCGAAAACCGAAACAGGATAAGATCCTGAGTAAGAACTTGAACATGTTGGACCCAAAGCACAACATAATAAATTACCATCACAAGCCAACAAATCACCATTTTCGAAAATTGAATCTGAAGCATAATCAGAACCTCTAAAACAAACACCACCGCCCAACACAGTACCAGAAATTCCTGGAACCCGAATTGTTGGATTTGAAGGATGTTCACAACATCGAGAAGTGGCTGGAGAAAGAACAACATAATCTCCAGATGCAGGAAAAAAGGTTTGGTTTTCTGCATCAATCAAATTATCATCAGGATAACCCATATTTGATAAAGTAGTAGTTGCACAATAACAACCTTCAGCAGTATCAAGAGATTTAACTACACAATATTCATCACAAGCAACCAAGGGCGTTTTACAATAAAATCTGTCGCTTGCCCCGAAACTCGAATTGAAAAAGTTATTTGCATCAATACTATTACAACCATCCACAGACGAGCCATCTCCACAAACACACTCATCAATATCTTCAAATCCGCAATCGCCTGTTGTATCTTGACATCTTGCATCACAATATAGTTTAGTTGAGGAAGGATATTGTGCAAATCTAGTTTTAGCAGGTGCGCAGTTTCCTGCAGATATATTTCCATAATCACTATTTTCAAACCCAACACGTAAAAAATCATTTTCAAAAGAATCTCCTGAAGAAAAATTTTGACAATGTACATTTAAAGGATACGTGAGAGTCAAATCAACACCTTCACAAGAACGATCAACAAAAGGAGCGCCACTATATCCTGGTCCTTGGCATCTTGCAAATTGATTAATAGAAACATTATAATCCTTGCAAATTTCTTGAACAGACCAAGTTCCATTTAATTTTCCTGAACAAATATTTCCACGATTTCCACTACACGATTGTGCATAACTAACAGAAAAAACATCATTTTTTGAATCGCCAGATTCTAAAATAGGATAGACTATACTACCACCATACAAACTATCATTAAAACTAGTCGAAAATATCCCCTCATAATTTGTTTCATTTACTTCCACAACTAAACCATTAGAATCCGAAATATATGCTCCTGCCAAATAAGCATAATAATCATTAGCAACATTACTTGGAGCACAAGTTGTAAATGTTGTACTGAAGCACCCTTGCGTGTTTAAATAAAATTTTCCTCCTTCAAGATTTCCAGGAGAAAGAGTTGAATCAAAAGGTTGACAACACACATGCGGTAAATTATAATAGTTATCATCTAAAGATCCATCAGCCCAATAATAATCTTGAGTATCTTGAAAATTATTAATTGTTGGTGCAATATAACCATGTATTGGTCTACCCGAAGCATAACCATGCGGCAAACACTGACTCACATTTACATCAATAAATGCAGGTGCACTAAATATTGTAAGTCCTCCGCCAGAATCTTGTTCTACAACTAAAGATAGCTCATGTTCTAATCGGAGAGCAGAATCCAAACTAGCATAATTAAAATATCCAAAAGTTACATCGGAAAAATTATGAGATGCATTTGGTAAATAGAGAATTGGATTTTCTTGAAAAATATGAAATCCTTCTACAGCATCTCTAAAAATATAATGCGAAATATCTGTCCCTGCCATTATTGATGCGGTAGAATTTGAACCGTTAAGAATATAGATATCTTCAATGGAGGCATAAGAATCAAGAATATCACTATACAAATTATATCCTGTAAGGTTTGCGATTGGCAAATCAAAAATAAGTATTCGTACTGTTTGAAAATCTCTATAACCATGTTCATCAGTTACCACTACATTAACTTCATGATATCCTATATCACTTAGATTCGAATCAAATTCAGAATATCCAACTGAACTATTAAAATGCGGTGATGATGTCCATACTTCAGGACGAGGTGTAGTAATATTTACTTGACAAAGAATGTGATTTGTTAAATTACAACCACTTGAAACAACAGATGGATCATCACAACAACTATAATTTAACCAAACATCATAATCTTCTTTCCACCCAACATAATCAAAAGTAAGATCGTCATAATCAGGATCCATTGCTTGAGGTGATATGCGTATTGTGCTATTTGTATAAAATTGAAAATCTATTGGTTCACCATTAAATTCACCGTATTGAATAGGATTATGTAAATAATCAAGTACTGGTTTTCTTTGTTTTATTGCGAAAGAAAATGCATAAGGTTTTCCTTTAAGAAGTGAAGCCTTATCAGTTATTGTGAGCACATCGTCCAAATAAGAATACGCGTTCGTATAATTGTATGGTGGACTTCGTTCGTATGATAGTTCAAATGATGAACGATAATATCTATTCAATGAAACATCTTGCACGTCCCAGTCATCTATTAAATTATAAAATGGATCTCGCACCATATTTATTGTTGTTTGAAAAAAATAGTCATAAATTTGTCGTATGTTTATTTGTATAGTTGTATGAAAATCTACTTTTTCAACATAAGGTTGTTTTCCACCTATAGATATGGTGAAAGGATATGTTGCTCGTACAAGTATTCCTTTTGGTTTTTGAATAATTGAAGTTACCGTCACATTGTCAATAACTGTTATGTTGTATGCTGTATACGTTTCTGTAAAGGGTGTGAAGTTCACACAAACACCAATATTATTTTGTATATATGTTTCGAGTTGATGTTGTATAGATGTGGGGTTTGCTTTATTATCATAATGTCTATACTCGCAAGGATTTGATGCACTAAGGTTTGCTAGTTTTTTATTTGATCCATTATAATAGCAGAGTCGAGGAATATTATTTCTTCCTAAGAATCCACTTATTCCCATATATTCATCATTATATAATTCATGAAAGCATCCATATTGGAAATTTTTATAGAGAGAAGTATAATCTGAGAAATAAACTTCTTTCACAGGATAATAACTTGTTGCTAGAATTTCTAATATTGCTGGTCTTCCTGGTTGAAAAAGACTACAAGAATTAAAGCTCCTTATTGCATAACTAAGATTTCTTGTGTGCCACACATATTCATATTCTCCCGAAGCATTGAGGATTTCTTCGGAGAAATTATGAGGAAGATACAAACTACCTTCTCGAAAATAAGGGCTTGTTGTATTTGTTAGCCCTCCTTGATAATCATAAATGACTCCTCCCTGTTCTCCAAGTAATACAAGGCCTTCTGTTGCGACTTTATCCAGGCAACTTGTTACATAATGGTTTATTGATTGAACATCTACAAAGTCTTGTATTGATTCTCTCGCTTCATCTTCTAAGTTTTCTTGAAATGCTAATTGTTGCATGTAAAGAATAACGGTAACACTAAGTAAGAGCATCATTCCCACTATAACAAAAATAGTTACTTGCGCTTTACGATTCATACAGTCAAATGTTTGTTCTTATAGTTTTTAAAACTTTGTCTAGAAATTAAAACCAATATAATCAAAGAAAAAAGAAAAATTATCAAAATATGACTCATCTCAAATTTATTTTAAGATAATACTTGCATAACTCACACAATTCATATAATCTTCAGTAACGTCTCCAGATAAATAATACTGTTCTAAAAGTATTTTTTTTGCTTGGAACATTTTAAAGAAAAGTTCTAAGGCAAAATAACCCGATATTGGTACAAGGGATTCTTCTATAATTTTAAAAAATTCTTCTTTATCATAGCTTTCTAATGCTGTATAAAGTTGTTTGTCTAATTTTGCTATGTTTTCCGGAATGTCTTCTGTGTAAGGAACGTATTTAAAATTCCTTCCATAAGATGTAAAGTTTGAAACAAAAATAAATGTTGCTTTTTTTCCTTGTTCAAGAAGTGTTTCTTTTAAATCTAGAGAGAGTGCATTAATATCTGTATCTGCATTAAGAAGTAAGGGAACGATTTTTATTTTTTCTAATCTATTTTTATTAACAAATTGCAAGAAAGGTAATTGTATCTCTATAACTGTTTCATTTTCATGTAAAGAATTATTTACAGCAATATTTCCTTTTTTTATGAGTTCTCGAGAAAATTCTTGATCTACACGCACTTCTGCGTAAGGTGTGAGAAAGGTCTCCATTGTTGTTCCTGCTTCTGTTGAATTTTGTGCTTGTGCGACAATAATGTAAAGATCAGTTTCTTGTTTTTGTTCTATGAGTGTTTTGTATCCCCAAGCCATGCAAGGTCCTGCTATTTTATACGGTGCGTGCGGACTTATTATTGCTTTTACTGTTTCTCCTTCATTTATTAATTTCTTTGTAGGAAGTGCTCCTGGTCCTTTTTCATCTGTAAATACTCTTTCAAATTCTTTATCGAGAAGACTTATCCCGTTAGGATAGTGTGTTTTGTTTGCGATTGCTTGTCTCATATCAAATTAACAAGAAATCTTAATTAATAAACCTTTTGGAAGATAAAAGAAATATAAGTAATGAAATAAGAAGTATGAATATTTATGAACAGTTCGCAGCTTTAAAACTCGGATTTGAAGAAACAATTTGTTGAGCGTCGTTCCCATAACAGAAACCTCCAGAAGAATCATACATACAACAACTAAGTCCTTCAGACTGACAAATAGATTTACATCCATTAACATCAATATTTGTATAATGAGTGAAGGTAGGAGTTTCACAAAAATACCCTAATTCAAAATCTTCACAAACAGTAGGAACAGTTACAACGCAATTAATATGATTTAATGTTTGATCGAGAGAATTACAACCAACATCACCACCAGTATGTGTTTCATTCCAAAATCCACAATCGCTTCTTCCAAATTTGAAAACAGGATTTTCTCCATTTTCATCATAATCACACCATTCTCCAAAGTCAACAACACCATTATTTGGAAGTGCTTGAAATCCTTGTGTTCCTTGTGTTCCATCCACTCTTAACATAGGACCCGTTCTTCGCCAATCAAAATTTGGTTCAAAACTCACATCTGCTGCTTGAGTCGCGTTTACTATAACTATAAATTGTGAATTGTCTCCGACAAAATAATTGAGTTCGTAAAGGTTTTGATAATAATCAGGCGTTCCATAATATCTGTTTGCAATAAACTCAACACTATTCTCGAATCCAATATATTGCATTGCTAAATAAGTATCTGGATTGCTTTGAGTATTTTCTGTTGCGTATCTTTGTTCTGTGAATCCTCTTATTTCTTTTGTTCCTTTTGATGAAATGTATACTTGATTAAGTTCAATAACGTTTTGTGCGTAAATATCTCCATCGCTTGCAAATAAAGGAACAATTGTTTGGTTTGTCCAGATAATATTTTCTCCTGCTTGATTTCCTCCTCCGAACCAACCATTAAAGAGACCTATAAAATTATTCCAATAATTTCGAACATAATCCATAAGTTTTGCATCTTCATAAAAGAATCCATTAAAATCTTCGAGAGGGTCTGCCTTAAAACTCATAAAAAGTATTTTGAAATCGGGATTATATCTAAGATATAATTCTCCTTTAT
>CAZFEG010000007.1:0-19116 GCA_964517565.1 uncultured Methanosarcinales archaeon | reverse complement strand
ACACCCCGTCCTTCAGGTCGCGGGTGCAACAATTATGACGAATTTTCATGATTTTCAAGATCTATTTGATTGAGCACTTTGTAAAGTATTGTTCTACCAACTGGAGAAAAGTTTTCATTCTTAGCGTATAGTTCTGCGAAATTATTGTATTGTTTGCTTGATTCGTTCATATAAGTCACCTTAAATATTATTTAACTACTAGTAAGTAGTATTCAAAAACTATGTAAAAACTAACTCTCCAATTAAAGGAGAGTAAAATGTGGTTTCTATGAATAAAAAAGATTTGATTGTATTGGAAGGATCTGGTTTGACAAAAGCGCAAGCTGTAGTATATCTTACACTTCTCGAACTTGGTCAAACAAAAATAGGGATAATCATAGAAAAAACGAGCCTGCAAAGCTCAGTTGTCCACAATACTATAAACAGACTGATAGAATTAGGCCTCGTTAGCTTTGTACTTGTAGGAAAAATTAGGCACTATCAAGTAGCTGATCCTGAAGTCTTTTTGAACTATCTAGACTCCCAAAAAGCAAAAATTGACGAACAAAAAAAATCAATACAAGAACTCTTACCAAGACTCCATTTACTGCGAGAAGGTTCTAAAAAGAAAATCGAAGTTGAAGTCTACAAAGGAAAAAGAGGATTTCAAACAGTGTATATAGAAGAATACGAGAAAGTTCAAGAAGGAGGAGAAACATTCTTTTTTGCTCAACCAGAAAGAATTCACTTGGAAGACGAAAGCCTTCACGATGTTTGGAATAAAATAAATAAAGTACTTTTTGACAAAAATTGCAAAATAAAAGGATTGGGACCAAAATCTCTAAAACCAATCTGGGAAAAACGCTATTTAGAAAAAAATCACTCATTCCGTTACCTTGAAGAAAATTTTCCTTGGGACGTAAATGTCTTTAACGACTGCGTTATAATCTCTTTATGGGGTGATGAACCTATAGCAATAAAAATAAAAAATAAAACCTTTAGAGACAATGCACAAGCACATTTTGAAGAAAAATGGAAAGAAGGAAAGAAATAAGCTTCAAATTGCCACATATTTATAAATGAATTCTCCTTCTTCTTTCTTAATGACCAATTATAATACAGTTAAAGCAAGTAGTTAAACTCATTCTTTTTAGTAATAATTTCATTAACCAAATCAAATTTACTTTTTTATTCTTCAATTTTTAAAAATATCATTCAAACTTAAAATAATAAAACTATACAAAAAGAGGTGCATGTGCTTAAAATTAAACATTTTGACACATTCGCATATAGTAAAGGTGAAAAATATGGTACATGTAAAAGATTTCATATGGAAACAACATATGACAGTTAAAGATCTTGTTAGAGATTATGCTCAAATAGGCTTTCAGAGTGTAGAACTCAAAAAAGCAAGTGATATCATTGTAAAGATGAAAAAAGAAAATGCAAAAGTGTTTCTTACATTCACCTCGAACATGGTTACTTCAGGACTAAGAGGATTCTTCGCTCAACTTATCAAACTAAAAATTCCAGGAGTTATAGTAACAACTGTTGGCGGAATTGAAGAAGATATAATGAAAGCAAAAGGGGAAAAGTTTGACATAGGAACATTTGAAGCGGATGACGTTGAACTCCATGAACAAGGCGTAAACCGTGTGGGGAACTTACGAATAAATAACGAAAGCTATATGCTCTTTGAAGATACTATACTTCCAATTCTTACAAAACTTTACGAACAAAAGAAACGATGGGCAGTTTCAGACCTTCTTCGAGAAATAGGTTTAGAACTTGATGATGAAAACTCTATACTTTATCAAGCTGCAAGGAATGACGTACCAATTTTCTGTCCAGCAATAACAGATGGGAGCTTCGGTTTTCATCTCTACCTTTTCCAACAAAAACACAAAGATTTCATAGTTGACGTTGTACAAGACTTTGGAAATATACTTTTTGCGTCAACACATGACGAAAAAAAAGGAGTAATAGCACTTGGCGGGAGCATATCCAAACACCATGCAATACTCTCAACACTACTTAATGGTGGGGCAACACACGCAGTCTATATGACAACAGCACATAAAACAAGTGGCTCAATGAGTGGAGCAACCACAAACGAAGCTAAATCTTGGGGAAAAGTTCAAGACGAAAGCGACGTCGCAACAGTCGTGGGAGATGTTACCATACAATTTCCTTTAGCAATGATTGGAGCACTTGAAGAACTAAAAGAAGAAGGTTTGCTGGGTGATGAAGAATGAAACCACATTTCACATTATCAAAAAAAGTTATTGCAAAACAACATGGGAGAGTTGCTGAAGTGGCAGATACTGTCTCTTACAGTTCAAAAACAAATCCACTTATTACGCCCATTCTAGAAAAATCAACAGACTGTACATTCAGTATTCATCTGCCAAATGAGCTGAAACATGTAAAAGACTTACGGCGAGTACTTTTTTTAGCACAAGCATGGAATGGAGATTTAATTTCTGAACTATTGGGAAAAGGAATATCTCAATTCGCAGTAGATAATACTTCGGATCTAAAAATACTACTCGATTATCTTGAACAAAATAAACAAGTCGAATTAGATAGATTATTTTTACGAACAAAACTAAAAGAAAATACGATACGAACAGAAAAATATTTTGTTTTTGGGATGAATAAAGATGTAGTTGCTAAAGAATTAAAAAATCTCTCAACACATCCACAAATAAAATCTTTAGGAGTTCATGTACATAGAAAAACACAAAACATTGCTGAGTGGAATCTTATCTACGAATTTTCTAATATGTTTGATGAAGAAACATTCTCATTTATTGACGTATTTAATATTGGTGGGGGATTACCTGCAGATTATGCAAATACAAATACTAAAGTAATTCAAACAATCATGAAAAAACTTTTAGAACTAAAACAATTTCTCAACGAAAAAGAAACACAACTCATGATAGAACCTGGACGCTTTATTGCTGCTCCAGCAGGGACATTACGCACAGAAATAATTTCTATTTATGAAAATAATATTGTTGTTAATGCATCAGTATATAACTCAGACATGGATGCACTTATTGTTCCAGTAAAATTAATTGTTGAAGGAGAAGTTGAGAAACACGAAGGAGAGCCATATGTCCTAAAAGGAATAACGCCTTGCTCAATGGATTTATTTCGTTATAGAGTATATCTAAAAAACGCTTCTGTTGGAGATGAACTCATTTTTTTAAACGCGGGAGCATATAACTTTACGACAAACTTTGTAGATGTGGATGTTTTAGAAACAAAGGTGATCGATTGAAAATCTTAGGCGTGCCTTACGGCAAAGGAGGATTGGGAAAAGGAGACGGTTCTATTTCTGGACCTGCGCAAATTGTAAAACATCTAGACAAAAAACATGTTTATGAAGAACTACAACTAGATAAAAACCTAATAACAAAAGCCCACGAAGAAATAGAACAAGCAATTATTAATCTTGATGAAAAAGCTATTATTTTAGGAGGCGATCATTCAATAACTTATTCTGCAGTCAAAGGATTTTCTAAAAAAAATATGGATTCCCTATTTATAATATTTGACGCGCATCCCGACCTTATGGAAGACTTTATACCACCAACACACGAAGCATATTTGCGAGCACTCATTGATGAAGGTGTTATTGAGGCGGAACAAGTTATTATTATAGGTGTGAGAAATTCAGACAAACAAGAAGATAACTATATTTCAGAGAAGAAAATAAAGTCGTATACAATGAAAGAAATCTTAGAACGTGGCGTTCAAAAAATAGTTTCTGAAATTCTTGAACGAATAAATAAACCAGTATATCTATCATTAGATATTGATGTGGTTGATCCAAGTGAAGCACCAGGAACAGGATATAAGGAACCAAATGGTATGGGTGTAAAAGATTTTATGTATTGTTTG
Organism: uncultured Methanosarcinales archaeon; assembly: GCA_964517565.1. GTDB lineage: Archaea > Nanobdellota > Nanobdellia > Woesearchaeales > SKGA01 > SKGA01. Next base: position 15,225 of record CAZFEG010000007.1, on the reverse strand, counting down.
GAAGAATTGAAAAAAACAGGAAAACTTGCGATGGTTGATCTTGTTGAAGTGCAACCTGCTTTGGATGTCGAAGAAAAAACAGTGAAGCTAGCAGCGAAATGTGTTGATTTGCTATCTAATTATTGAGTTATTTCAAATTAATCATTAAAATTTATAGAACTATTCTTAGATTAATGAGCTATTTTTACATAAATACTCTGCCGTAAGCCTTATAAACAACTAATAATTGCTTATGAATCCGAAATGGTACTAATACGTTTAAAGCAACAACTACAAGGCTTTTTTTCAAACAAATCAGGCGGAAGCAGATTCCGCACAGTTAGTGTGACAAATGGCAAAATAATGCAAGTTAAGAAACGCTAGTTTTATAACTAACAAGCTTGTTATTCATATTCTATGGAACTCGATAAACTACCTGTTCATGCAAAAGTCCTCTTAGAGGTGGGAGACCGCAGTTATGAAGGTCTTATGCTCCCTAAAGAAGGAGATATGATAGTAATAAAACTTGCTTCAGGATACAATGTTGGTATTCATCCAAAACATATTACAAAATCAGAAATTTTAGAACGACCAAATTTACGAACACAGGAACTACCTATTCTAGAACAAAATAAAGATTTACCGAAATTAAAAATTCTACACACTGGCGGAACAATTGCATCCAAAGTCGATTATGAAACCGGTGGTGTTATTGCGGATTTTTCACCAGAAACACTTATTACGATGTTTCCAGAATTATCAAAAATAGTTTGTGTGGAAAGTAAATTCTTAGGAAACATGTTTTCAGACGATATGCGTTTCTCACATATGAACACCATAGCAAAAGGAATACTCGAAGGAGCAAAAGAAGGAATAACAAAATTTATAGTAACATCAGGAACAGATTTTTTACATTATCTGAGTGCAGGACTATCCTTTATTTTAGCAAACGTACCTGTGAGTGTTCTTGTCGTAGGATCTCAAAGAAGTTCAGACAGAGGATCAAGTGACGCAGCAATGAACTTAGTATGTGCAACACAATTTTTAGCAACAACAGATTTTCAAGGAGTTGGAGTATGCATGCACGCATCAACAAACGATGATCAATGTGTTATACTACCAGGAGTCAATGTTCGGAAAATGCACACTTCAAGAAGAGACGCATTCAAACCAATAAACACAACAAAAATTGCCTTAGTAGATTACGCAAACAAAACAGTCGTTCTTTACAGAAAGCTCATACAAATAACTGCCGACTTACCAGAATCAATTTCTTTACTTAAAGAAGATCTCAAAATAGGAATGATACAATCAAAACCAAACTTTTTTGCAGAAGAAATTCTTGCATACAAAAAGTTTGACGGATTAATTCTTTTAGGATCTGGACTTGGACATTTTCCAGTAACCAAAGTTGATGAATTTTGTCAAGAACATGAACGAATATTGGAAGCTCTAGGAGAACTTGCACAATTAATGCCTGTACTCATGAGCGCACAAGCACTTTATGGACGAGTACATATGAATGTGTATGCGCCAGCAAGAGCATTACAAGAAAAAGGAATCTTAGGACATGGGTCCTCAATGACACCAGAAACAAGTTATATGAAAATGGCTTGGGCACTTAGTCTCGCAAACAACGAAACACTACCAAGACTATTACTAGAAAATAGGGTTGGAGAACTTGATCAAATACATATGGATGAATTCTATTAATTGGTGAACTACATGCAAGTACCAAATCTCAAAAAAGAATTGTCAACTGAAGAATTAAAGAATCTAGGTTTGAAATCAGGAATAGAAATTCACCAACAATTAGAAGGAAAAAAATTATTCTGTAATTGTCCAACAACAGTTCGAGACGATACACCGGACTTTAAAATTAAAAGATACTTGCGAGCAAGCGCAGGAGAATCAGGAAAAATAGATGCAGCAGCACTTGCAGAAACAAAAAAGCAAAAATACTACGAATACGAAGGATATAACGATACAACTTGTTTAGTGGAACTAGATGAAGAACCACCTGGAGAAGTTAATCAAGAAGCACTAAGTGCAATTTTACAAATAGCAAAACTTTGCAAAATGCAAGTTGTAGATCAATTACGTTTTATGAGAAAAACAGTTGTCAACGGATCAAACACATCTGCATTTCAAAGAACAGGACTTGTAGCACTCAACGGAAAACTACCAGGTCATGATGTTGGTGTAGAATCATTACTTCTAGAAGAAGAAGCTTGTAAAGAAATAGAAAAAAATAATGAACGAACTATTTACAATCTTTCAAGACTCGGAATTCCACTTATAGAAATAGCAACCGCACCTGATATGAACAGTCCAGAACAAATCGCAGAAGTTTCAGAATACATTGGAATGATGTTGCGAAGTTTAAAAAACGTCAAACGAGGTCTAGGAACAATACGACAAGACGTAAATATTTCTATTCGTGACGGTGTTCGTGTAGAACTGAAAGGAGTCCAAGATCTTAAATCAATAGCAACAATAGCACATCATGAAGCCTTGCGTCAATATAATCTTTTAGAAATATTCAAAACATTAAAAGAACGAAAAGCAAGCGTTAAAGGAGAAGATGGAAAAATTCATTTCCAACCAATCAACGCTCTAAAAACAACATCCTCAGAAGTAATAAAATCAGGACTGCAAAAACCAACAGGGGTAGTATACGGCGCAAAACTAAGCGGCTTTGCAGGAATTATTGGTTTAGAAATACAAGCAGGAAGAAGATACGGGAGTGAACTTTCAGACTACGCAAAAGTAATGGGAGTAAAAGGACTCTTTCATTCAGACGAATTACCAAACTATGGTATAACTGAAGAAGAAAAACAAGCAATCTTTCTAGAGTTAGAATGCAATCCTGAAGAAGATGCCTTTATCATTATAGCAGATAAAGAAGAAATTGCAAAACGAGCAATGTTTGCAGCTCTTGAACGAGCAGCAGATTTCAATTTACGAAAAGAAGTACGCTCAGACAAACAAGGAGGCGCATCAAGTTTTATGAGACCTATGCCAGGAGCATCAAGAATGTACCCTGAAACAGACGTTAAACCACTATTTATTGATATGTCTGAAATTGAAGTTCCCATATTACTTTCTGAAAAAATAAAAGACTTAGAAAAAACATATGGCATTGCTCCTGATATTGCAAAAAGAGTTCTGCGAGACGGACTACATCTTAAAGATCTACATGCAAGCTATCCTGATATAAAAATATCTTTTATACTAGACACATATTACGGTCTTCCTGGAACAATAAAGAAAAAACACGGACTCGATGTAGATATGCTTATCCACGCACCATCTTTGTTGCAAAAACTTCAAGCAGGAGAAATAACAAAAGACTCATTTACAGAAATTCTTCTTTTACTCGCACAAGAAAAACCTGTGGATTATTCATTATTTATGCCTGTTTCCATCGATTCTCTTCGAGAAGAAATAACTAAAATAGTTCTTACTATGAAAGACGCTCCTCTTGGAGCAATTATCGGAAAAGTCATGGGAACATACAAAGGACAGGTAGATGGAAAAATATTAAGTGACTTAGTACGAGAATTAGTTAATCAATAAATAAAAATACTCTGTGTTTATCTTTTATTCAGTTTTTTAGGGATGTTCTTTTTAGCAGTTTTCTTCTTAGCAGCCTTTGAATCAGTTGATTTGTTACTTGCTTTTTTTTCAAGCTTAGGAATATCTAAACCACCTTTTTGCACACTTTCTTTATATGCTTTAATAAGATCAAAACCATAAAACAATAAAATAATTATTGCAATGAATGTCCACATTAAATCTCTTGCACGAATAACCAGAGCTAAACCAACACCTGCAGCAGCTTTTAATCCAATAACTGTAAATATAGACATTTGACCAACTTCTAAAACACCTAAAGCTAATGGGATTGGAATAAGATATGCTGCACCCATTACACAAATAATGAGAAATAAACCTTCAAAACTAATTGCAGAAATACCAAAGATAAGTAATGCTGTTTTGAATTCAATAAACATTAAAGCCCATACAATAACGCTAATTCCTAGAGATTTGAAGAAATCTTTTCTACGTGTTTTGTAAAATTGAACAATCACATCTTCAAACTCAATAATTTTTTCTTCTAAATGTTGAAGGCTTTTTATTTTATGAAGACGCAGGCCTTTGAATAAACGAATGAAAAATCGTTGATCTCGAAGCAATTGATAATAGAAAAATCCAATGATACTTACTAAAAGAGTACACATGCAAATGAGAAGGAGAAGCATATTTTTTGGAACAGCAAATGTTGTAATTGAAAGAAAAATTGCAAGAACAAACAAGCCAGCAGTTGTTGAAAGATCAATAATCTTATCTAGCACAATGGTTGATAATGCTTTATTAAAATTTATTCCATGACGCTTAAGAAGTGCTGCTCGAAGAGGCTCACCACCAACTTTTGCAGCAGGAGTAATAAAACTAATTCCATATCCGACAATTTTGTATTGAAACAATTTCCAGAATGGAACATTCATATGGCTACCTTTTACAATAATAGACCAACGCCACGTATTCATAAGCATCATAACAACAGAAACAAGAAGAAATGAACCAATCGCGAAAGGTGTTGCCTGTTTGAAGGAATCAATAACTTCTAAAAAAGGAATTTCTTTAAGAATTTTAACTAGAAGAATAAACCCAAAAAGGACAGAACCAACGATGAACGTTGTTCGTTTAATAACTTTGTTCATGAGTATATGGGGAAATCCGTTTAATCTTTATAAATTGTACTGTAGTTTGTTTTTGCTCTTTTTAACGAGCACATTATTTGGCAAAAACGTTTTTAAAGCACGCGTGATTATTTATTTACTTGTGGACCTGTAGCCTAATCTGGAGAATATGAGTTTGTATGAAATCAATTATATATGCTCATTTCGGGTAAATAGGGCGACAGCCTCCTAAATTCCATAAGAACAAACAGGTTTCAACCTAAATATACTCTTTGGATTGCAGAGAGAGCTGTAGGTTGGGGGTTCAAAACGATGCTTTCGCCCATCGACAGCGAAGGGGGTTTCGCGTGAAAACGCTCAAGCCCACGTAAATGTTGGTGATGAAATATCCTGAAAGTCCCCCCAGGTCCGCTTTTTTTTAGTTTGTAATATATTATCTCCCCATCTTTATACTAAAAAATTTCGACAGAGATTCACTAAAGAATTCAAAGAATTCTTGGTGCACCAAAAGCTTCGCTTTTTAGTGTTTTCTAGTTGGGTTTCTTGGAATGCTAGTGGGCGTTCTAAGACTTAGAAACGTTAAAATACTCAGAAAGCTTTGCTTTCTAGTATCTCGAAAATTCAATGAATTTTCAAGAATCTTCCTTTTTTGATTCAGAAACAGTTCCTTTTAAAGAAGGCTATCTAACGACGACAGTTTACGGTGCTAACATTGAACAAATAAATAGTATTTAATGTGACTTTAAATTTGGATTCCATCAACCTAGAACAAGGAGTAAATAATACTCCGGAATTTAATTTTCCTCATGCTTTGTCAAATAATGCGCAGTACAATGTCTTTATGACATGCGGTGCAGATGCAAACTTCTAGCTTAAAAATATTAAAGCACAATATCCATTCAAAGTTACAACAAGTAATGCACTTACTGGATTTGTAACAAGAGCATCAGGAAAAGCAACCGGAATAGGACTTGTAGTACTCATAATAATTATAGTTGTTTTCTTTCTTTTGGCAAGAGGAAAAAAAGACAAACACGTCAAAAGCCGATCAAGGTAAAAAACAAGTAAAAAGACAAGTAAACGAAAGCGATAAGGTGAAAACCAAGCTTTAAGTACTTGCTTTATTTTTCTTTTTTTTATGTATATTCTAAAAGAACAGTCTGAAGATTTTCAAGTAGAAGAAATACCTTTAGACGACATGCTTTGTGAAGAACCAACAAAATTTCACATTTATCTTTTAGAAAAACAAAACTACACTTCTGAACGCGCAATACAACAAGTAGCACGAAGTCTTAACATTCCTCGAAAAAGAATAAGTTATGCAGGAACTAAAGACAAACAAGCAATAACGAAACAGTATATTTCATTGCAAGGAGTCAACAAAGAAAGAGTTGCTCAATTACAATTAAAAGATTTAACTTTACAATTTGTAGGTTATAGCAAACAGCCTCTTGGACTTGGAGTTTTGGAAGGAAATAAATTTCTGATAACTATAAGAAATCTAGACAAAGAATTTTCTTTACCATCTCTTCCTGAAACGTTTTTAGTACCAAACTACTTCGATGAACAAAGATTCTCGAGAAACAATAAACCTGTAGGTCTTTTTATATTACAAAGAAAATTTGATTTAGCAGTCGCTCGAGTACTCAAATATGATGATGATTACAGAATTATTCTACAGGAACATTTAGAAAAACACGAACGAGATTTTGTAGGTGCTTTAAGAAAACTACCAAGAAGATCATTACTCTTTTATGTTCATGCAGTGCAAAGTTTTTTCTTTAATGAAATTCTACGAGAGCAGTTAATCTCTAAAATACCTGATGCGCGATTAATTGATTACAGCGAAGGAGTCTTTGCATTTCCAAAAGAACCTTTCATGTCAAATCCTTTGCCAGATTTGCCTTTACCAGGTTTTTTTTTAACAGATAAACTAAGCGAAGAGATACTCGTAAAACACGATTTAACAAAAGATTCATTTATTCTACGACAAATACCCGAACTCTCTTTAGAAGGACAGAATAGGGCTGCATGTATGTCTGTGATGGATTTTAAAGCAGATTCTTTAGAAGATGATGAACTGCATGAAAATAAAAAGAAAATAAAAATAAGCTTTAGCCTGACTAAAGGCTCATACGCGACAGTCGTTATTCGACAAGTGATTGCTGCCATAAAACCAAACTAGAAATTAGTTCTGCACTCTCAGTTTTAATATCATAATCTCCACGAATCGTTTTCATGGATACATTATGTTTTTTAAGCAATTCAATTACTGGTTCAGTTCGTTTTTTATATGTTTGTAAACGTTCAAGGATGACTTTAGGCGTATCATCTTTTCGAGTAATAAGTGCAACATTATCAACATTACACAATCCTTCTTGTTTTGGCTTTTTGAAATCTAAATGATAACTAGCACCACAAGTTGGACAAACTCTTCGTCTTGTTAATCGTCGAACAACCTCATTATCTTCTAAGTGAATAAAAATCGCACCCGTAAGATTTGTAATCTTTAAAAGATGTTGTGCTTGATTAATTGTTCGAGGGAATCCGTCCAGTAAAAATGAGTCTTTGACATCTTCTTCGTTAAGTCGTTTTTTTATAATTTCTATGGTAAGTTCATCAGGAACAAATTCTCCTTTATCAATGAGACTTTTAACTTGTTTTCCTAATTCATCCTGATTAGCAATATGCTTTCGAAAAATATTCCCTGTGGAAACAGGGACAATCTTAGTTGCGTTGCAAAAGAGTTCAGCTAGTGTTCCTTTGCCAGAGCCTGGAGGGCCAAAGATTATAAGTTTCATATTTGTTGCCATAATTCAGATTTTGTGATAAGGAGTTTAAATTTGTTTTGTTTTTAGGGGCTTGTTGCAAAACGAAGACAAATGTATATTGGAGCACAGCCATATTATTTTTTACAAGGTAAAAAATTGGCCTCCCTCGGTGCCAATATACGCATTTGAGTATTTTGCAACAAGCCCGTTTTTAGTTGTTTTTTGAAGTGTTTTTTTTTTCACTTTGTTTATCTTGTTAAATTCGCAGTCTTTTTTTGATGTATTCATCTTCTGTTAGAAACATTTGATAAGAGTTCTTCTATTATTCCACACTCCTTTACCAGTAGTTCAAAAGGTTTATAAAATACGAAGCTTTGATTTGTTCTAAAGAGGTGTGATTAGCTTAAATGTCGTATACTATTGAATGGTCTTTTCCAGAAGCAAATACTTGTGTAAAACGCTTAGTTGGAGAATCTTTATTTCTAAAAGTAGGAGTGCGGTTTATTGATGAAACCCTTCCTCCCGAATCATTTATAGTTGAAGCATGGTCTGATCTTCTTGATGGTCATCATCATTTTCATGCAATACAATTAAAATTTCTCCAACAGGAAGGTGATTGTTCAGTTTATGAAACAAAAATAACGCCCATTAATACTGGTTTCTTTAATTTACAAGTTCGTGTTCGTCGACCAAATCATAATGAATGGACTTGGTTTATGCATGAAGGTGTTAAAAAAACTCTGCGAGTTGTTGTTGATCCGCAATGGGTTGAAGAACTTATAGTATACAATGCTTTTGTAAGATTTTTTGGAGCAAAGAAAGTAGAAAAAGATGGCATTATTAAACCAGGGCAGGGAGGAACATTTGACCATCTCAAAGATCATTTAGATTATTTGAAACAACTTCAAATCAATGTACTCTATCTCAATCCAATACATATCATAGGAGAACTCTATAAAAATTATAATCCTCATGACTTACTACCACCCTATCTTCAACCAGGATGTCCATACTCTATAAAAGATTACAAATCAGTAGATCCTGAACTTGCATACGACGAAGATCATGGTTCAGCATCACTTTCTGATCCTTTACAAGAATTTAAAGAACTTGTAGCTGCAGCACATAAACGAGGTATACGTGTAGTGATGGATATGGTATTTAATCATACAGCACATGATGCAAATATACAACGTTTACATCCAGAATGGTATTTATACAAAGAAAAGATTACTGACTTAGAAGGACCATATATTTATCCGGAAGAACTCAAAGAAGGAAAACCTTGGGGAGATGCAAAACATACGTTCTCACCATATGATCATGGATATTGGTGGCAAGACACAGCTCAAATAAACTGGGAAAGAATGCATCCTGTAGGAGAAAATGAACCCCCAAAAAATCCCACTCTTAATGAGATGTGGGATTATTTTAAATCAATAACAAAATATTGGGTAAAAGAAGTAGGGATAGATGGATTTAGATGTGACGTCGCATACAGAGTACCACCAGAATTCTGGAAAGAATGTATAGATGAAACAAGAACAGTAGCAAAAGAATCATACCCTGAAAACGGATCTCTTGACGGAGATGTTATATTTATTGCGGAAAGCTATGTTGACAATCTTGTAGAATTATCAGAAGCTGGATTTGTTGCTTGTTACGGAGATTACGCAAACAAACTCTATAATGTACAAACTCTCAAAGGATACTTAGATTATATATACAATATCAAAGAATCAAATTTCCCTGACGGATCAAGATGGTTTATATTTCCAGAATGTCACGATTTTCACAGAACGCCAGGAAAAATTGCTGCAGATAAAACAAATGAATTATCAGACCTTAATGGAAATAAATCAAGATGGACACTTACTGCAACTCTTCCAGGAATACCAATGATTTTCAACGGTTTTGAAAAAGTAGAATGGCATCCAGTAAATCTCTTTAGCTATAGTGCAATTGATTGGGAAGGAGATAAGGACTTAACAGAACATATTCAATCAGTCAACAAAGTAAGAGCAGGAAACCTTGCTTTACAAAAAGGAGACTATACTTTTTTACAAACAAGTCACGGAGAAAATGATTCGGCAAAAATATTTGCATTTCAACGTCGATACAAAGATCAGATCATTATTGTAGTAATTAACTTAGATGTTGAACACGAAACAAAAGGCACGATTTATCTTCCGGAATTCAAAGGATTTGATATTTTCAATGAATACATCTTTAGAGATTTACTTACAAACAAATCATTTCAAAGAAAAGGAAACGAACTCTTTATACATCTAGATGCGGGAGATGCACACATCTTTGAATTTATACAAGGATAGATGTTGTTAAATTCTTCTTCTTCTTATTACTTATGCTCTGCAAAAAACTTTTGAATCTTTTCTCTATACCTATCAACAGAAACCTTAATTTTCCAGTTAGTAGGGAAACAACGGTAATATCTTGGCCAGGTAAAACGTTCATCAAGAAAAACAATCACGCCAGTATCAGTACCGCTTCGAATACAACGACCAGCATTCTGAATAATTTTATTAAACGCAGGAAAAACATAACCATAATCCCAACCGCGTTTAAACTTTTTATCATAATAATCAATGAGAGCCTTTGTTTCAAGATCAGGTCTACCAAGAGGTAAACCAACGACGACAACCGTTTTTAATTCATCACCTGGTAAATCAATACCTTCACCGTAACTACCAGAAACAACAGCAAGAAGAGCAGCACCAGTTTTTTTATAGGTGCGAAACCTGTCAATCATTTCATCCTTTTCTTGCTTAGACATTTCTTGACGTTCATGAAAAACAGTTTTTTCAACCTTTGTTAAAAAAACATCAACTTCTTCTTTAATTTTATAACTGGGGAAAAAAACTGCAGTGTTTCCTGGAGTATCATTAATAATATCTGTAAGAACATTTGCAATGTTAATATATTGTTCACGGCTTCGAGCAGTAAACTTTGTACTCGTTTTTGCAATAACAAGATTAAGGCGATTTTCTTCAGGAAAAGGAGAAGGGTAGGTAATTTGTGCTGTATTACTTGGAAAACCTAAAAGCTCGTTATACATCTCTGTGGGTGTGAGTGTACCACTCATAAGAATTGTTGCAGCAGATTTCTCAATAACATCTTTTGCAATGATGCTAGGGTCAAGACAACGATAACTTAATTGAATATTATCCTCTCGAAAACCTTTCTTTCTTGTAATGATACGTGTAAAGCCATCATCTTTACCAAGCCAAGCATCAAAAAAAGAACCAACAGCACCGATAGATGAAGACTTTTGTTCTTCAAGAACAAGATCAGAAATTTTATAACATTCCTCGAAAAGCTCTTTATAGGAAACTATCTGAGAAACGCTTTCAATAAGTTTTTCTTTAGTGAAATACACTTCATCTTCATTTGAAGGAATAAGATTATTAAACTTAGAAAGAATATTCTCAAGAACTTTTTGTAAATCAGAATGATTATATTTCTTACATTCAGAAATTGCTCTTTTCAATAAAATGCTCGATAAATTTTCAGAAGCTAAATCTTTAATACGTGAAGGAAGATTATGACCTTCATCAACAATAAGAATGCAATCTTCCAATTCTTTCTCATTTTTCTTTAAAAAATTTTCTCTGATACGAGGATGAAAAAGATAATAATAATCAGTAACAATAATATTTGATTTTTTTGCAAGAGCAAGAGCGAGTTCGTAAGGACAGACATTTTGTTCTCGACCAACTTCAATACTTGTTTCAACATTAACAGGACTTCGTTCTTCAATCATAGACAAAGCAAGTTTACCATCATGAGTTAAACCCTCTCCCTTTTTGAAGTTCTCAAAATACACGCATTGTTTATCTTCGCGAAGTGCGCGGCAATACTCATTAAATTCATTTGTTGATAAAAGTTGAACGGCAGGTTGAATACACATCCATTTTTTTCCAACAATATTAACACCAATAATCTTTTTTTGATGTTTTTCTTTAATTGCCCGAACAGTTTCAATAGCTATTTTGTGTTGAGTATTTTTTGATGTTAAGAAAAAAACTGTTTTACCAGAATCAAGAGCTAGTTTTAATGTAGGTCCAATACTTGCAGCAGTTTTACCAAGGCCTGTTGGTGCATGAATAACTGCATGATTCTTTTCTTCTATTTGTTTAGCAATAAGGCGAACCATCTCATCCTGAATAGGGCGCATAGTCTCATGAGGAAACAAAAAGTTCTCGTTGAAGGTATTTGTAGAATCTTGTTTTTCTGTCAAATTACTATGAAGAAAAAAGTCTTACTTAAAAACCTTATGAGTCGTTGACTTGTGAATTGTCTGGGAAAGACTTTCTAAGGGCGAACATTCTTAGTCGGATCATCATTCTTTGACTTTGAAGGTTTAATATGCTCATTTACTTTGTCAAAGAAATCCTTTGCTTTGTTTGCAAAGTTCTTAGAATCCTCTTTTGTTTGAGCAATATGCTGATCAATTTTAAGAGAATAATCTTTATTTGTCAGAGCAGGATCTCTTTTCTCATTACCATAAGAGTCAAAGAAGACACTGGATTTCATACTCACCTTCACTTTCTCATCAGGAGCAGTATAAGGATAACCCAGAGCAATAATAACCTCAACACGTGCAGATTTAGGAACATCAAATAAAGACGCTACACGGTCATGATCAAAGCCACCAATCCAGCAAGCACCAATACTTAGATTATGCGCGGCAAGAAGAATGTTTTGAGTTGCAGCAGCAGCGTTTTGAGCAGTAAAAACAATACGTCCTCTGTCACCATACCACTCACCCTGTTTTTCTGGCTGAGAACAAATAACAATAAGACCTGTAGCACCACTAATCCAAAATTGGTCCATGCAAAGCTCTGGCAAAGCATTAATATGTTTTTTTTCTTGACTAAGAATAAATTTGATATCTTGAAGATTTCCTGAAGTTGGAGCATTCATGCCCATTTCAGTTAATAATAATAAATCATCTTTTTCAACAGGACGTGCTTTAAAATCTCGACAACTTCGCCGCTCCATAATTGCTTCAAAAACATCCATCTTTTATTCTCCTATCCTCTAAGTTTGTAACCACACATGTGGCAAAATTTTGAAGTACTGTAATTGTTTGTATGACATACAGGGCATTTAACAATGCTTGGCGCTGCACTCTTAGGAACTTCTTGATTCTTTACTTCTAACCGTGCAACTTGTTCTTGAATACGTTTCTCACGCTTATCAATATCTGCGGTTCCTGTTAAGTCATTAGCTAAGTTTCTTTCTTCTTTTACAATATCGAGCTTTGATTGGCTGACACTTTTGATGATTTGCCGGATGACGCCATAGACTAAAAAGATAATCCCAATAAACGCAAAAATCTGCATAGCAGACTTATTTTCATTACTCGTAAACCAAACTGTGTATAATGAAAGAATTGAAACAAGACCTCCAATACCTATCAAAAACCACGGTGAAATAGATTCACGCTTTACTTTACCTCTTTTCAACTCTCTAAGTTAAGGGTATTTCTCTTTTTAAATCTTTTGAAAACTTTTCTTTGTTTTAACAGAGCCTTCAATACATTTAAATAGTTATAATCTAAGAATCATAGTAAGGTGTTCTTATGGTAGACTTAAAAATTACATGTGCGTTGTGCGGAAAACAACTCGATTTAACAAACACTCGAGCCTTGGCAGATGGAAAAGGATTTATTTGTGTGGATTGTTTTGAAAAAAAATCTCCTCAACCACGGTTTTCAAATGGGACTGATGAGCGTTCTACTCTGCCTCCTTTGAGTGGTTTAGATTCTTCAACAGACGCAGGAATAAGTTATACGGAAACAAGACCAGAAACAACATCAGAAATACCTAACGACGGAACCTTTGCAGACAAAGAATACATTTGCGACGATTGTGGTTATATCTTTAAACGAAGTCCAGGAACAATAGTAAAAGCATGTCCTTATTGTGGGAAAACGGACGACGTTCATATAAAAAGCTCGCGACCAGCAGATGATTTAATTGATTGAAAAAATTAGCTAAATAAAATTATTAGTTTTATTCGCTACTCTTCTTTCTTACCAATAATGGTCTTACCTAGCATATACGGACGAAGAACTTCAGGAACAGTAATAGAACCATCCTCATTCTGATAATTCTCGACAATAGCAACCATTGCTCGGCTCGTAGCCAAAGCAGTATTATTAAGCGTGTGCACCATTTCTCGAATATTATCTTTACGAATAAGCTTTGTATTTACTCCGCGAGCCTGATAATCAGTACAATTAGAAAGCGAAGTAACTTCACCGTATTCTTTAGTCGTAGGTCTATATACTTCAATATCTGAAGATTTACTCTTCCAATCAGCCAAGTCACCACTACAAATTTCTATAACTCTGTAAGGAAGATTAAGCTTTTGAAATAACTCTTCAGTATTAGCAGCAAGTTCATCATAAATAGCATATGAATTTTCAGGCTTACAAAAAATGAACTGTTCAATTTTATTGAACTGATGAGTTCGCCATAAACCTTTCTCATTGATTCCATGAGAACCAATTTCTTTTCGAAAACACATAGAATAAGAATAATATTTTATAGGAAGTTCTGATTCGTTGAACGCTTTAGCTTCATGAAGACCAAGCAGGGCGTGTTCACTTGTACCAATCATATTAAGATCCTCACCATCAATAGAATAAATAGTTGCAGCGAACTCATCAGTATCCATAGCAGCATCAAGAATCTTTTTACGAATCATAAGAGGAATCTCGACATAAGAATAATTTTTTGATTCCATATGCTCAATACCAAAACGAATAAGAGCCTGATTTAAAAGAGCAAAATCACCCTTTAAAACATAAAAACCATTACCTGAAAGATTTGCAGCAGTTTCAAAATCAGCAAGCCCTGCATTTTCAAGAATCTCAACATGATTTTTTATAGGGAATGAAAACTCGCGTTTTTCACCCCAACTTTTAATAACAACATTTTCAGACTCATCTTTACCAACAGGAACTGATTCGTGCATGAGATTAGGAATTTTCTTAAGTGATTGGCCAATTTGAAGAACTAAATCCTCAGACTTCTCTTCCAGAACTTTAATTCTTTGAGGAATCTCTTTAGCCTTAACAAAAAGAGAAGAAGCATCTTCGCCAGCTTTCTTCGCAGTATTAATGTCCTGAGACACCTTATTTCTTTCTTGACGCGCAGAATCAATATCTGCTTTAATAGCTCGCCAGTCTTTATCAAGAGCAAGAACTATATCGATAATCGCAACTTTTTTCTCTTGGAACTTTTTTTTACAATTTTCTTTAAATAGTTCCGGATTTTCACGTAATGCTTTTATATCAATCATCTTAAATCACATCTATATACTTCATACAGAAATTATTAAACTTTATAAAACGCCGTGTTTTTAACTCTGTTTTCTAACAAAAACTTTAAATAGTTTCCAAGAATCTTACATATTAGTCCAGCGGATGTTGGTAGGGTGTGTGAATTTAAACAATGGCTTTTTACTTAGTCATTGGAAGGGTGTTTAATGGCAAATAAAAAATATGTAGGTATTTCTCAGTATAAAAATCAACTTGTTCTTCGAGCATTTCATAATCGGTTTAATGATATACGTTCAAGAAAAATAAGTCCTGATGTGAGAAAAAAATTATTTACTTCTTCAAAACAAACGCATCAACTTAATCAAAAAACAAAATATGCTTTTAACTATATTGCCTGTTAAATTTTTTTATACTAAAAAATTTCAACAGAGATTTTTTTCTCTGGGGTTTCTTGGAA
>CAZFEG010000006.1:7119-20528 GCA_964517565.1 uncultured Methanosarcinales archaeon | reverse complement strand
CAACAAGGTTTGCTTGTTCTTCCATTTCATCAAGACGTGCTTCATCAATTATTTCAGAAATAAGTATAGTGTGAACTGCGCCCATTTTTGTAATACGCAAAACATCATCATAACCATAGGCTGCTTTTCGTTCATTTACTGCGAGTAATTCGAAAAACTCACGTACGAGAAGTTTTTCTTTAATAACATCTTCTTCAGCAAGAATATCTTCAGACTTTTCAAGAAGTTCTTGTAAACCAAATTCTCCAGTATATGAAAGATCTTTTACACCAATAATTTTTCTTTTTAATTGATCAGTAATATAACCACCATCAACAAAATCAAGTTTTGTATGGCCTGGTCCTCCAACAATAATGCCTTGAAGCTCGGTTTGATTTTCTAAAAACTCATCAAGCATATGTCCTGCAATTCGTTTGTAAAACTCAATAGCGGCACCTTCTCGAAGACGTTCGAAACGTTGAGCAGACTGACCACCAGTTTTATGTTTGCCAGGAACAGCAGAATGTAATTCTTTGAGAGGGATAATAGTTTTACCCTTAAGAAGAGCAATATTACCTTCTCGTTTATCCATAACAACTAAACCAAAAATAATTTTATCATCGGCCATTTCTCGAAGAGGTGCGGTAACAAATTCTTTATCGCAACGATATAAATTAAGTTTAAGAGGAACTGGAGGTTCAATACTCCAAACTTTGAAATTTTGTTGACCTTCTCGCTCAGCAGCATTACCAGCAAAAACAATCAAACCATTTGGAGGGGTTTTTTTGAATGTGCGAAGATGTTGGATCATTTTTTCAAGACTTGTAACAACACTATCTCGAGTGGATTTACTCTTAATATTTGTAGCTGTACCTTGTTCTTGTTGTATTTGATTTAATTTTCCAGTAATTTCATATCCTGAAGGGACGTACACACTAATTAATTCTGTATGTCGACCGCGAACAGCTTCAACTTCCTTAAGAAAATGCTTAATGTGAAGTTTGTCCTTGGCGCTAATTCTTTGTAATTTCTTACCTGAATCTTCACTCATTATTATACTAGATTGAGGGGTTTGTTTATAAATTTGCTGCTCTCTTGAGTAGAAACAGCTAGAATTTCTTTTGTAAATAGACTTTTTTAGTTTTTCCTGAGACTTCTCGATTAATAAACTCTCTTTCCTCAAGATTCTTTAATAGTACTGAAAGACTTGCTTTTGAGATTCCTGTACGGAATCGCAAGGTTGATTGTAAAATGCCTTCTTGATCCTTTACTGCCTCTAACACTTTTTGTTCATCTGGAGAAAATCCTTTAAGAAATGCTTGAAAATCAGTCGTTTTTTTAACTGCTCGAAGAGCGTTCGTAAATTGATGTTGCTGCTGTTTCATCTCTTGAGGTACTTTATCAAAAACTGCGAGAAAAATTCCGAAAAGGATTAAGAGAATCGATATAATCATTCCAACAGTAAACATGCTAGAATTCTTTTTGTGGAGACAAGTTCCATCTTCTAAAAAACAAGTACCTGTATTATCAACAATAAGATCAACATATGAGTCTTGCTGCGTCTTATACATTACAAAAATGCTACCAATAACAATTCCTATAATAATGATAATAATACCTACTCTTTTTTGATTCATACTAGTACAGTATCTTGGTTTCTTTTAAAATTTTGTGTTTTTTGAATCTTTTCTAAAAATGCGTTTTTCCATCTAATCGTAAGGCTTTTAAATAAAAACTGTCTCATGAAAAACATGACTCAGGATTTTGCTCAAGCTATACATAATTTAGAAGAATCAGATGCTTTTAAAGACTTTAAAAAAGAGCATACTAGTTATCATTTAGTACATGGATTTCTCCAACTGGACAAAGATGGTACTCCGGCAAACCCTTGGCAAATAGGTTTTTATTCAAATAAAAAGGATAATCTGGGTGTTTTCTCAACAGAACCAGCGAAATTTCTTAATTTTGAAGATGCGTTCAAAGAAGGCGGTGTCATTTCAGAATTAGTTTTTGATAAAGAAGTATTTGTAAGCACAACGGATGCAATTAATCAAGTTAAAACTCTTGTAGCAAAAGATTATCCTTCTGAACAAACCTTGAGTTATATTCTTGTACTTCAAGTAATTGATAAAAAACCAGTCTATAATATTACTGCAATAACTGTTGCTTTTTCAATGATAACTGTTAGAATACATGCAACTACTGGAGAAATGCTTACTTGTACAAAGCGTTCAGTCCTTGATTTGAAAAAAGATGACTAATTAGTCTTCTCTGTTTTTTCTAAATGTTTTTTTGAGAATTTTTTATTATTAATTCTAAAATTATGAAGTTTTTCTAAGTCAATAATTTCACCATCAGGACCTGGGTTAAACAAAACTGTTTCATTAATATAATCCATTTTTTTTTCACCTTCATGAATATGCCCTGAAAGACTGAGAAGAGGTTGATGTTTCTCAATGAAATCTCTATAACTTTTACTTCCTGAATGAAAATCTTCAAAAGGGATATCTAATTTTGTATCAACTGGAGGGCCGTGGAGAACAAGAATACATTTTTTGAAATTTCTAATTGTATCTGCTGCGCGTCGAGCATGTCTTTCGAACTGGGGATCTTGACGAGAAAAACCATCTCCGCCGTACGTGATAAGATCAAATGACTCATGTTGAATAATTTCTTTATGGGAAAACTGAACATTTGGGAATTGATCAACAAGCTCTTTGAGTTCGTATTCATCTTCGTGATTTCCATGAAGAAGAAGTACTTTCTTTGGAAAATCGTTAAGTACTGCAAGAAGGAACTCAATATCTTGACCAAACAAAGTAAAATCACCAACACAAATAACGATATCTGCGTGCTTCGCTTTTTCTCTCGCTATTGCAAGACTCATTAAATCGCCGTGATTATCTCCGAAAGCAAGAAGTTTCATGTTTTTCAACTAATTCCTTTTCATTTAATAATCTTTCTTAAATAGTTTTATGAAAAACCTTTGCGTTGTTCTTTATTTTATAAACAGCTTTGTTTTTGAGCTTTTTTAAGTATTTACAATCGTTTATGCTTATTGTTGCTTGTTCACAAGTGTATTTAATTGTTTTTGATTGTTTGTGCTTGTTTTTAATTGCTACCAATTATGTACTTCATGATAGAAATCTTTTTAAAGCTAATACCTCATTTTAAGGATTATAGGTTATTAACGAGGTAGATTTAGGATTATACCAAAAAAAGAACAGTTTATTGACTTTCTCAAAGAAAACCCTCATCAAACCTATACAGCACTTTCTCAACATTTCATAATAGAAATGGGAACGGTTAGAGACCTTGTAAAGACCTATCAGTCAGACCTTACCGTACTCAAAATAGGAACAGCACTTATGGTGGATGCAAAATGAATAGAAAACTAACAACAAAACTAAGCTTCTTAGTGATTTTGTTAGTTATCGTGCTCTTAGCATACACGCCACTTGCAGAAGCAGGATGTTTTGGTGGAACAAACTCTGGAAGAAATATTTCTAGTGTTAATTTAACAAGCCCTGCGAATAATTCTATAACAGGATCCTTAGGGGAAAATGTTGATTTTAGTTTTAGATGGTATGAGATTGGTAGTTTATCTGAATCTACTGATTGTATATTGGTTTTAGATGGTCCTCCAAATCCATATACTGCTCCGTCTTTATATCAATCTTCAAATGTAGTGGTGTTGAATTTGAATTCAACTGCAATAATAGTTCCTCAAGATGAAGGAATATACTCTTGGAAAGTTTCCTGTTGTGGGAATAATACTGGAGTTAACTTATCTGTTAATTCAACAACGCGTTTAATCACTTTTGATTATTCAACACCTGGAATAACTTTGAACACACCTACAACAAACGAAATATTTGCAATTGATGATGTCATAGAATTTAACTTTACACCATCTGATACCTATGATAATGGAAACTTTACTTGTAACCTTTATGTAGATGATATTTTAGAAAGTAGTGGTGATACTTTTACAAATGGAACTTTAGGAACCTTAACTGGATTAGGATATTCTGATGGGGTTCACGAGTGGCACGTTAATTGTACTGATAATTACGGTAATGAAGGAACTAGTACGCCCAAAACAATTATTATAGATAATACCCCACCAGTAATAACTTTAAATGAACCTCAAACAGGAACTTACTTTGCAGCAGGAAGTAATGCAACATTCAACTTTACAGCAAATGAAAGTCTTGATACAGAAAACTTAACTTGTCATCTCATCATTAATAATACGGTGCGAGCAACAGCAACAGACGTTGTTAATGATACAGTTTATTATATGAACGGATCAATGCCTGAAGGAACATTTAACTGGTTTGTTAATTGCACAGATCAATACAGAAATATTGGTTCAAGTTCTTCTCGATCAATTACGTATGATGGATCAGGCCCGGCAATGACACCACTCTATCCAAATAATGGTTATAGTGAGGAAGATAATACAACCATAGAATTCAATCTCACATTTGATGATGATTATTCTAACGGATCATTTAGTTGTGATCTCATTATTGATGATGTCATTGAAACAACAGGAAACATAGCGAATGGAACAAACGGAACTCTTCTACATACATTTACTGAAGATGGCTTCTATGATTGGTATGTTAATTGTACAGATCCTTATGGAAATACTGGTTCAAGTTCGACAAGAACAATTGAACTCTCTATTGCACCAATTCCACCAACACTATGGGACGTGCTTTCAATAGTTGGAGATTCATTCTTAGAATTTATAGGATACATTGACAAATATGGTCAAATCTTTGCAACAGCACAACACGAAGACGAAGTTACAAGTAATACAAATTCAACAACAACTTATGGTTATGCAAATGAAACAGAATACTTAGGAAACTTTCCTGTTACTGCAGTCGCACCAACATACTTTACAATTACGGATCTGACAGATGACTTTGAAAATGTAACTGTAGGAAATTACATACGGCTCTCTGGTCATCAAAAAACAGGATTCACTTATTATCAAATAAATTATATTGATAATAATACGCTTTATACAAGAAAAATAAATGTAACGCCAGCAGTAGAACAAACAGTAATTGTTGGAGAAACAATGCACATTTATGATAGGCCTGTGCCAACAGGATGGTTTAACATATCTATAGAATTATTTTCCGGAACAAATAATGTAACTTTATGGGGAACCCATTTAGGAATTGATGGAGAACTTACATCAAACCTTGTTTATTACGATAGTGAGGGACCTGTATTTAATCTTAGCACAATACCAAACGTGACAAGTTTACAAAATGGATTTACATTTACCATATGGGATGACATCGCAGTTAATCTTTCAACAGTCTATGCAAACGCTTCAAACGTATCAAACGCATCAGACTATGAGATATACTTGTATGACTTAGGAGTATCCTACAACACTACAAATTGGACAGTTGCAAATGAAACAATAACTTGCGTAGATGTTGGATTAAACAAATATAACTGTGCACTACATCCGGACCTTGAAGATGGAAATTATACTCTTATGTTCAATGCGGCAGACGTATCAAATCACACAAGCCAAAATTCAACATCGCTTATTGTAACAACCTTAGTTGATCCAGTGGGATCTTTCTGGCATGTAAACAATCAATCAACAACACAAGTATTGCAATTAGAAGTCTACTGGACGCCATCACCAGATGTGCTCTTAGATTATTATGAACTCGCTGTAAGTAGTTTGCCGATTGATAACGGTGGAAATGCCAGTATAGTTGAATGGTTCCCTGTTGCAGGAAACATAACGCAATATAATATTACAAACGAATCACTTGTCTATGGACAAATTTATTACGCAAATATTAGACCAGTAGATCTTGCAGAAAATAGAGGGGATGCATTATCAACAGAACTAATTTACACGCTTGATCCATCACCGCCATATAAGCATAATATATCTATAATTCCCGACAAAGGAAATTGGATACGATCAGGTTCATCTATGTCTGTTACTTGGAATTTCACAGACAATGAAACAGGCCTTGCAGAATATGAATATGCTGTAGGAATAGCTCCTGTAAGTAATCCGGTAGATTGGGATTCAGTCGTAGCAAAAACTTCGATTGATGCAAACACAACAAACTTTCCAATTGTTTTAACATCAATAAGTTTAGAAGAAGGAGAAACATATTACGTTTCTGCAAGAGCAAAGAATGGTTATCCTTACTCGAGTTTATGGAGTGACTGGTATAGTTCGGTAGGAACAGTACTTGATTCATTACCACCAACAGGAGGTTGGTTATCGTATGAAACAGGACAAATAGTTGTAAGTTTATTGGAGCTTACTTATGCTGTAGGAAATGATACAGGAATAGGAGTTTATAATGTTTCAGGACTAGAATACGCTGCTCTTAAGAAAAAAACAGCAACACTCTATGATAACGTTTGTGGAAGTTATAATGATTGGGAAATAATAAATGCAAGCATGTACTTAGGGAACCCTGCAACATACAATTACCAATTACAAAATGGAAAATGTTACACGTTCGCTTTAGACGTTTATGATTTTGCAGGAAACGTTAAAACATATGAATATACGCAAGTAAGAAATGTAAGTGTGGATACTACGATGCCATCAAGTGTGATTGTAGATAATACTCCAACAATAATTCATGAAACAACACTTTCCTTTGATTGGTCTGATGCAGAAGACTTAGAGTCAGGAATATCCAATTATCAATGTGCGCTAGGAACAGCTTCATCAGGAGCAAACATTGCAGATACTGTGGCATGGCATAATTGTAGCATAACTTCATCAGCAACATTATTTGGAGTCAACCTTACAAATATGGAAGTATATTACTTTAGTGTACGGGCAGTAAACAATCACGGCCTTTTAGGAAATATAAGCTCCTCCTATGGAATGCTTTATTTTGATATTTACCCTCCAGCACCATTAACCGTATACCAACTAGCAAATGACACGAACGAAAGTGATGGGTGGTTAGATTCAAATATTACATCAACAAATGTAACAATACAATTAGAAGGAGAAGATGTGCTTGATTGTGTGTGGTCTTATTATGATGTGGGATATGTTACAGGTGTAAGCTATACAAAAATTTGTCCACCACATTTAACAAATACATCGAGATATAATTGCACCTTAGAAAATATTACTGAGGGAGTCTATGAAGTTCACGTAGCTTGCCAAGATACAAATGGAAACGAACAAAGCGAAACACAAAATACTGATATTACTTTTACAAAAGATATACAAGCACCAAACATTACTATAATAATTCCTGAACAAAATGATATGGTCCTGCCAGCAGAACCAATTAATTTCACAGTAAATATAACTGACGCGACACCATTAACTCTTGCAAATTATACAGTAAGAACGCTTTTGATGGATGAATTAAAAGATGAAGGAACATTAACAAGCCTTGGTAATGGTTCATACCAAGCAAGTATTGATTTAAGTTCATACGGCGGGGATCATGTATTTACAGTATTCTCAAATGATAGTTTAAATAGAACATCAAATGAGACGCGAACTTTCCTAGTAAACTTAGACCAACCATATGTTGACTTAGTCATTAATAATTCACAAGGAAGCTCTCAAAGATACTTAGGATCAAACTATGCAATGAACGAAAATATTACCTTAATATTTACGGTTTACTTCCATAATAGTTTTTTATATGCAATAACCAACGCATCAGGAAATATTGTTGTGGATTACAGCATTATTAATTCGTCATCCGAAATACAAAATAAAACAACGTTTATAGTGCCTCTAAATATCTCTGATTTCGAAACAGACTCATATACATTAACAATCTCCGCACAAGGAGGTCTAACAAACTCAACATATAATAGAACAATACTCATAGTTGTTGATGGAACAGGACCGGAACTTGTTCCAGATTCCTTAGAAAGAAATCCTGCAGGAATAATTTATGAAAACAATGCAATACAATTTTATTCGGTATGGGAAGACGAAAGTGAACTAGCAGCAATAATTTTATCACACAATGCAACAGGAAACTGGACAAATATTACAGCACAACAAACAGTGCCAAGAGACTGGAGACCTGATGAACAACGGTTTGTAGCAAGTCTTAGTTCACAATATTTGGAAACTGATTTGCACTTTTCATACATGTGGTATGCATTTGACTCAGTTGGTGCAATGAACTATACAAGCACATATCCTTTACTTATAACAAACAGACCTGTAAGTATAACTACATCAAATCTTGAAACAGCCCTAGAAGAAGAACCTTATTTACAAACAATAAATTTTTTAGACTTAGATTACTCTCAAACAAACTTTAATTGTAGTATGAATCTAACACAACCAAATCTTAGTATTAGTTTTGTAAACAATACCCATACTTGTCTTATAGACTGGTCAAACCCTGTTGCAGGAACATACTCTGTAAAAGTAACAGTTGAAGATTTGAAAAATGGAACTGTACTTGATAGTACTGAAAAAACATATACTTTACAAGTCGAAGCAAACTCAGAATATACATTACATATGGATGTAAATAATTATCCTATATTTGTAGACTTTAATTCTTCTTCAGATTATTCGGTTACACCAATTTATTTAGTTGATGGAACGAGTAGCTTATTGCTTCCAATAGCAGAAAATCAAACAATAGAATTTGAAAGAGAAGGTTTGAAAGTTGTAGCAAATAATATATCTTTAAGTGAACCAGCAACATTCTTTTTTAGAAATAATTATACAACCATTTACAATGGCGGACAATTACTAGGTACAGGCTTACGTTACGAACCATTACTTTCATATGCAGCAAGTTTAGAATTTATACTCAATTATAACTCAACATGGGAGTATAATACTGGCGGGGCAGTTTATTCTTCTCCTCAATACGCGAACAAAATAATTTACATTGGATCAGATAATGGAAACATCTCTGCATTGAATGCGACAACAGGACAAACAATTTGGTCATACGATACAGGGGCAGCCATAAAATCAACACCAAGAATAGAAAACGATATAGTCTACTTTGGGAATAACGCAGGATTAGTCTACGCACTAAATGCAACAAATGGATCACAAATATGGAATTATTCAATTGGATCAAACATAACAACACAAGCAGCAATCTCAGGAGAATATATTATTTTGGGAGCGATGGACGCGACAGTTTATGCTTTAAACAAATCAAACGGAAGTCAACTATGGGCGCACCCTACTGGAAGCGCTATAGAATCATCGCCAGACATACATGAAAACCTTGTGTACATAGGAAGTAATGATAACAAAATATACGCACTAAATCTTACATCAGGATTAGAAGAATGGGCATATACAACAAGCGGAGCAATCCATTCCTCACCAAAGTTTTCAGATACCATAGTATATGTAGGAAGTATGGACTCATATGTGTACGCGCTTGATGCATTGTATGGAACACAAATATGGAATTACTCAACAAGCGGACCAATAGAATCAACACCGTTCTTACGAGACGGCTCCATCTACATTGGAAGTAATGATAACTTTATTTATTCTTTAGAAGCAGCTGACGGAACTCTTGAATGGTCTGCAAGCACAGGCGATGATATAGTTTCACAACCATTTGTAAAAAATGGTTTAGTATATATTGGAAGCAAGGATAATAAAATGTATGCACTTGCACAAACAAATGGAAGCGAAATTTGGTCAACAAATGTAGGAGGAAATATAGAAAGTTCTCCACTTGTTGTTAACGACTTACTTTATTTTGCAAGCGTAAATACAAAAGTGTATGCATTCGAAGAGCAAACAGCTGCAAGAAATTTTACAATAGCACTAGACTATTCTTATGTGGGTGTCAATGATACTGCAGCAGAAAACCTAGTAATGTTCAAGTACGCATATGATGAACCGTCAGAAACAATAGATTATTCAACAGTAAATCCTAATTATGGGATGAGAACAGCTATATTGGACACAACAGAAAATACTTTAACAATTGATGTAGATAGTTTCTCTGCTTTTATCTTAGCAATGGATACCGAACCACCAAACTGTTCAGATAATATAAAAAACCAAAATGAAACAGACATAGACTGCGGTGGAGTGTGTGCTGCATGTGTAGGCCCAGTTGCTCCTCCAGCAGGACGTAGTGGTGGTAGTGGTAGTAGTGGTGGTTTTGGACGAGTAGTACCTCCAGTAAATTGTTCAGATGCAATCCAAAATCAAAATGAAGTTGCTATTGATTGTGGTGGCGTCTGTGGTCCATGTACAACAACAGAAACTTGCTTTGATCACATCTTCAATCAAAATGAACTCGAAATCGATTGTGGTGGTGTTTGCGGTGCATGCCTTGCTCCAGCAACTTGTTTTGATGCTATAAAAAATCAAAATGAAATAGGTGTTGATTGTGGTGGTGTTTGTGAAAAATCTTGTGCAATAACAACAACAGGTGGAACAATAAAACCAACTAAACCAATAGATATAGTTACGCCAGGAACTGTTATTGAAGAAAAAACAAGTACGCCGCTTTTCCTATGGGTTATTTTAGGAGTTATAGTCTTTGGCCTCTTCGCACTCTTTTACCTGCGAAAAATAGCATCTTCAGGAGCAACAACAGAAACTGTTGACCAAAGAGATTACGATCATGAAATAGTTTCAATTGCGCATTATATTGCTAAACAAAAGAATCTTGGTTTTGCAGAACAATCAATAACCTCACATCTTACAAACAATGGTTATGCGCAACCAACAATAGATATTGCTCTTAGTGCATTAGCGCAGCCAGACCATAGAGAAGCAATAGTTAGTTATTTTACAAAATACATTCCTCAAGGATTCCAAGTAGGAGAATTACATTCATGGTTACTTGATAATAATATTGATAGAGGTCTC
This sequence comes from uncultured Methanosarcinales archaeon, assembly GCA_964517565.1. GTDB lineage: Archaea > Nanobdellota > Nanobdellia > Woesearchaeales > SKGA01 > SKGA01. The sequence continues at coordinate 9,670 of CAZFEG010000006.1, read as the reverse complement.
CTTGCTCTGGCCGTCCACGACTTCGAGCAAGGGAACATCCCTACAGTGTCTGAGGAAGAACGAAGTGGAGTTTCCCCTCCACCTCTTCCTCCACCATCAAATCAACAAAGTTCTCAAATTAATGTAGAACAAAAACCATTAAATTAAAACGCCTTGTTAAGAAACTCTTCACGTTTAATATCCTCAACAACATAATGAGTAGTATATGTGAGAGGAGAAAAACGAGATTCTAAATCAACAATAAACTTTTCTGCATCTTGAACCTGGGAAAAAATTCCATCAACAAGAAAATCAAAACCATTAGTTATTTTAAAAACAGAATTAATGTGTTCATGATGTTTCAGATACGAACGTAAATGTTCTCGAAGTTCTACAGGAGTCTTAAGAAAAATCTGAACCCTGGCATGATAACCAATCTCATTAAAATTAATAAGACTCGTATGCTTAGCAATAATTGCACCTTGTTGAATCTTTAGTTTATCAAAAAGGGTAGAAATAGGAATCTTTGTTTCCTTACTAATTTCTGTTAAAGTAGCCCTTGCATTTGTACGCAAACATCGAATTAATAACATATCTCTCTTATTTAATTTCATAGTTAAATACCTCACAACTAATCCGTATTGAGATTTGAGAAGATATATTCCCTCTCCTTAAGAACTATAAGGTAAGCTTAAGGTATATTTCTATCTAGAGATTTGTAAAAATTGCTCTTAAGTAAGATTACTAATAGAATTTGCTTAAATCATCTTCAATTATTTCACAAGAAGTTATAGTAATATAATTTTGTACATCATCAATAAAAAATGTTACCTTATAATCATCATCTTTGCTAGTGAGATTATCTAGCGTACGCGTATTTGTGTAGTTAGCATATAGTGAGTTAAGTTCTTTTATTTCAAATGAAAATGAATATTCGCTATCTCCTAAGTATATGCTATTATCTTCGGATTTCCATTCTTTTTCATAACTAGCTTTAGCAGACCCATATATTTGATGAAAATTTTCTCCTATATTGTCTCCGCCTAATCTTGCTTGATTTTTTGTTCTACTTGAATAATTTATTTTTGACTTTGAAAAAACTAAATTTGTCTCCATAGAGGAGGATTTTGAAGAAATTTCTTTTTGATATTCATTAAAAGACAATGTTGCTTCGTTTCCAATAGTATCTAGAACCTTTTGTCCACATACGGGATCAATAATAACAGGATCGGAATTAAAAAGTGTACATCCGCTCAATATAATTGTTAAAAGTATTAGCATGCAAAAAAATGTTTTATTCATCTTGTGACTTTTATTCCCTTCCAATTTTATAAATGTTTCTTAAAGTTTTAGAAATCCTCTAAAGGTAAGCGCTTCCGGCGGAAGTTCTTTATAGAAAGAAGTTGATTATACTAAAAAATTTCGACAGAGATTCATTTGAGCAAAGCAAGAATGTGAAGGAACGATAGTGACGCCACACTAAAAAACGCACGTGCGTTGTTATGCGCCAGAAGCTTTGCTTCTTTGCGTGTTCAGGTCATGGGTGTTTATGCCATTCACGGTGCAACAATTATGACGAATTTTCATGATTTTGCGAGTAAATTTAAAACAGTGGATTTACCACAACCAAAACCTCCTGTTAGAATAAATAGACGATTAATAATATGGAATGGAGAATAATTGGTTTAAATAATTAACTAAAAATAATTCTTGCACCTGCAAAAACTTTTATCGCACATTTTAAAAACATCTTAGTAATACCTTTATTAATGACTAAAGTACGTGTTAGAAACCATGCAAACCCTTTATCTTATCCTGATCCTATTAAACGAGATCAGTGGCTTAAACTAAAAACGAATCAAATTTCTTCGATTTGTTTAGACATGGGTTGTGGTCAAGGCGAAGTTATGATAGCTAGCGCGAAAGAAAATCCTTCCATTCTTTATATTGGGATTGAAGTAAGAATTGTAATGTGTCAAAAAGTTAATGACAAAATCAAAGAAAACAAGTTAACAAATGCAATATGTCTTCAGGGAAACGCATCTATATCTTTATCTTCGCTATTTGAAAAGGAAGAAGTTGATGAAGTCATTATTAATTTTCCTGATCCTTGGTTCAAGGAGCGTTATAAGAAAAGGTTCATGATTCAAGAAGCTGTTGTAACTGAATTGTATGATATACTATCTAGTGACGGGAATCTCTATTTTAAAACGGATCTAGTTGAAATTTACGAACGCTTCAATAAAGAATTTGAAAAAAAGTTCATCTCAAAACCTTTTCCTGAAAATCGGTTGAAAAGTTATTGGGAAAAATTTCATGAAAGTCGTGGAAAGCAAATTAATAGGATTTTGTTTGTAAAGAAATAATTATTTATAGTTCTACTCATCTTTCTCAAAAGAAACTCATTTTAGTCTCTGTGCTAATATATTTATTCTAGTATTCAAGAAAAGATATGCACCGGCCGGGATTTCTTGAGCTTGCGAGAGATGCAGGAACTTTAGTGACAGCATGTTCGAATCTCTGTGCTAATATATTTATTCTAGTATTCAAGAAAAGATATGCACCGGCCGGG
>CAZFEG010000006.1:0-7019 GCA_964517565.1 uncultured Methanosarcinales archaeon | reverse complement strand
ATTCGAACCCGGATCAATGGCTTGGAAGGCCACTATCCTAACCATTAGACTACCGGTGCGTCCTTCAAAAGAACAAGAACTTCATTTATAAACATTTTGTTGTCTTTGCTAATTCATATCGCCTGCGAGCATAATATTAATAAAGCCTAGGACTTTAAAATTGTATTATGGGTAGGGATGACACAATTATGATGGTAGTTGCACACTCTGATGACCAAATTTTAGGTCCGGGAGGCGCAATGGCGAAATATGCAAAAGAAGGTAAACATATCATAACAGTAATATGTTCATATGGGGAAGGTTCTCATCCGCATTTCAAAAAAGAAATTATAACAAAAATTCGAGAGCAAGAAGCGGAGCGAGCGGATAAAATTATTGGTGGAGAAAAGATTATTTTTTTCAGTGCATCAGATGGAAAAATCAAAGATGAAATTGATTCTTTAGGATTGAAAGATTCTCTCTCAAAATTATTTATTCAGTATAAGCCAGGGAAAATATTTACTCACGCAGATGACGAAGCACTTCCTGACCATATAGCAGTAAACAAACTTGTTCTAGAAGTATATGATACTTTACACACTTCATCAAAATTTACTGCAGATATTTACAGTTTTGGCGTTTGGAGATTTTTTAAATTAAAAAATAGAACAAATCCTCGACTCGTTGTCGATATATCAAAAACTTTCAAAATAAAAATTAAAGCTTTAGGTGCATTCAAGAGTCAGCAACTAGCTATGCTTAGCTTAAAATGGAGCATTTATGTAAAAGCATTCATACACGGATTCAAAAATAATGTTCGATTCGCAGAAGAATTTTATAAAATACGATGAAAAAAATAAAATTACTCATAGTAACAGATAGTTTTCTCCCAAGACGGGACGGCGTTGTACGTTTTTTATCAGAAATGATTCCTCGATTACAAGAAAATTTTGTAATAACAGTAATTTGTCCTGATTACAAAGAAGATAATGTCTCTTTACCAGGTGTAGAAACAATACGAATCCTTAAAACAAAATATTACTTAGGTGATTATCGCATTGCAAAATTTGCACCATTCAAAATGTTAAAATACATACGAAAAGCAGATATTGTTTTTAGTCAAGACCTCGCTCCAATAGGGGGATTAGGAATATTTTTAGCTCAAAGACTTAGAAAAAAAACAGTCAGTTTTATTCATACAATTGAATGGGAAATATTCCCTAAAGCGCTGGGGAAAAGTATTCTTCGAAAATATGCTTATCCTCTTTCTAGAATGTTTGCAAAATATTTACATTCTCACTGCACAGAACTTATAGTACCTTCTGAACGAATTGCAGACATGTTAATATGGGAAGGAATAAAAACACCAAAAACAATTATTAATTTAGGTGTCGACACAAAAAAGTTCAAACCATTAGAAGATGTAGATTTACGAGATGAACAACGAACAAAAATAGGTGTTGGAAAAAAAGACCTCTTGATAGGATACCATGGAAGAATATCTAGAGAAAAAAGTGTTCTCACACTCGTACGTGCATTTGTAAAACTACGAAAAAGACATTCTCATTTAAAATTACTTATTGTTGGAAACGGAATACCAAGCATAGTAAATCAAATAAAAAAACAGCCAGGTGTTATTTACTTGCCAGCAACAGATAAGGTGGAAGACTTACTACCGCTTATGGATATTTACTGTTTACCATCACTTATAGAGACAACATCCCTCACAACTCTTGAAGCAATGAGTACAGAATTGCCTGTGGTTTGCTCACCTGTTGGTTTTGTTAAAGATTATGTCAAACAAGATGTTAACGGTATGTTTTTCAAAACAAAAAATTCATTCTCGCTCGCACAAGAACTTGAAAAACTTATAGGACACAAACATTTTAGAGAAATACTCGGAAAAAATGCGCGAGAAACAGTAGTTGAACAATTTGATTGGGACAATACAGCAACAAAGATGATGGATTTTTTTAAAGGGCTTACATATACACGATGAAAAGAAAGATAATAAAAGTAGCAGAGAAGACTCTTGTAGTATCTTTACCAACAGCTTGGGTTAATAGTCAAGGACTCAATAAAGGTGATGAGCTTGACGTAGATATTAAAGATTATAAATTAATTCTTACACCACCTCTAAAAACAATGCCTCATCTCAGAACAACAATAAATGTTGAACACTTAGATGAACGCGTTCTCAGATGGGAAATCTCTTCATTACATAAACAAGGCTATGACGAGATAACAGTAACTCATTACAATGATAAACAATTTGTAATTATTGAGGAACTTATAGAAAAACTTTTTGTAGGATTCATTATCAAAGATCAATCACAACTTCGAATCGTTATAGGTCAAGTCGCATTAATTGATGCAAAAGAGTTTGACGCGACACTCAGGCGAGCATTTCGTCTACTTAATACAACAATGGATGATCTTTTTTTAGCATTTGAAAAACAAGATAAAGAACTACTTGCAAAACAATTAAGTTATGAACAAACAAATAACAAACTCACCAATTTCTGCGAACGATTACTCAATAAAGCACTTACTCAAAAGACTCACGGACACTTTTGGTATGTGTTTGCTTGGAACTTAGAGAAAGTAGCTGATAATTGCAAATATATTGCTCAAGAATATTCGGAAGATTTACGAATTAGTCCATCTGCATTACATCTTCTTAAAGAAATATCTGTTTTTGTGGAACAATTCTACGAATGTATTTATTCATTCTCTTTTGAAAAATTGGTGACGCTTAGCAAACGCAAACGCGAACTCGCAAAAGAACTTCTTGAAGGCTTAAAAACAGGAGATGAGAAAGACAGAATCTTACTTCATTATCTTCATATGGTTGTTCTTCAAATGGCAGATTTCTCAGCATCACTCATAGCTTTACAAAATGATTCGATGCAAGTATGTGAAGACATATAAATGAGTTCTTTTTACGAGAAGAAGTATGGAATTTAATCCTGATGGTACTTTGAAAGTCACCAAAAGAAAAGTAAGTGATCACCTTATAGTTCTTAGGCTCGTTGATGAATTACATTTTTCTCTAGGAAAAAAACTTTTTGTAGACGTTTTACGAGGAGAAGAAAATACACGAATTAAAAAATTAGACTTACACAAAAAAATATATCACGGAGCACTAGGCGGCTATGATGGGGATGAATTATTACAATTTATCGAAATACTTATTGTGGTTGGGTTTATAGAAATAGAACTACAAAAAGGAAAATATCCTGTTCTTTCCATGACAAAAAAAGGAAAAGAAGAATTAAACGATAGTAAAGAAGAATTTATGATTGATGCAAGTCTAAAAAACAAAGATCTCATTCCATCAAAGATAATTCCTCCACCAGTATCATTTACGGTTGCACCAATTACTTCGGCAGATAAAGAAATATTTGCAGCTTGCGACTTTTTCTTAGGACAGTTTACAAATGAACAAAAAAAAGCAATCATAGATTCTAGTGTGCGTCAACTTTGCATTGCTGGTGCGGGAAGCGGAAAAACAAGTGTTCTCACTCATAAAATTGCATACTTAGTAAAATTCTTAGGAGTTTCACCTGAATCTATACTCGCAATAACTTTCACAAGAAAAGCAAAGCAAGAAATGATTGCAAGACTTGCGGAATTATTACCTGATGTAATAATCAAAGTGGAAACTTTTAATTCCTTCGCAGAAAAAGAATTACTTAAGAAAGGAAATCAGCTCTACGGAAAACAAAAACGTATGGCAAGTCCAAAAGAATTCTTTACACTCGTCTTAAAAGCAATAGCAAGTATAGGATTTGACTTAGATACTTTTCTCAATCACTATTTTTTAGCTCGAGAACGACGAGGAAAGGAACAACGAGAATTATTCTTTTCATTTCTTTATGATTTTAGAGCAGTACTTGACACTTATTTAAGTCAAGATAAGCCTGAAGAATACTTTGCAACAAGAATGCAAGATGCCGTATTAACAGAAAAAATAACTGCACAAAATATAGTGAAACTTGCAAAAATAGTTATTGCTGATTTAGAACATGAAGGTCTGCGAACATATAGTGATCAAATAATTGATATAAACCGTTTATATCAGGAACATCCTCAAACAAAAGAAACATACCCTTGGGTTTTAGTAGATGAATATCAAGACGTTAACCCTTTACAAGTAAAACTTATACATCTTGTTGCAACAAAAAACCTTTTTGTTGTTGGAGACCCAAGACAAAGTATTTATGCCTGGAGAGGATCAAACCCTCAAATAATTTATGATTATATAACAAAAGAAACAACAGTAGTAGAATTAACAACAAACTTTAGAAGTACTGAATCAGTAGTTGATTTTTCAAACGAACTTATAGGACAAACAAATAGAGGAAGACATTTCTTCACGCCACTCTCTTCATCACAATCAAGACCTGGTCTCGTATCATTTGTAAAAATGGGAAGCGAAGAAGGGGAAGCGATAGCTGTGGTTGATCAAATAAAATCTATGGCTTGTGATATGAGTGATATATTTGTACTCTCTCGAACAAACAAAGGTCTTGACAAAATAAGAGATATTTGCGATCAACAAAGCATACCTTACCTTTTGCGAACAGATGAAAAACAAGAAAGGAATCGCGAAGCACGAGAACAAGAAATAACCCTCTCAACAGTCCATGCAATAAAAGGATTAGAAGCAGAAATGGTTTTTGTAGTAGGAGCTACAATGAACAATTATCCTTGCAAAACAAAAGACCACCGTTTCGTTGATTTATTAGCAGCAAAAGAAGGATACGATCAATTCGAAGAAGAAAGAAGAATACTCTACGTTGCATGTACAAGAGCAAAAAAAGAATTGCGAATAAGTTATGTGGGAGCACCATCACCTTTCCTTAACGAACAAGTTCTGAAAAAAGTAACTCATAGCGCAAGAGAAGTATTAACTGACTTAAGTTCAACAAAAAATCCGAAAGAAACAAGTGTAGAACAAATCACTCGCCAAAGATCTGGATTAAAAAGGTGGAGATTCTTAGAATCTCAAGAAAGAAATATTCCTGCATACATGATATTTAGTGACAGAGCACTTGAAAGTTTACTTGACTTACAACCACTTAGTACAGATGAACTAGATTCTGTGAATGGTCTTGGCAAAGTAAAAATAAGAGAATTCGGAAGAGATATATTATTTGTATTACATAGTTAAAAAACAGATTAAACATTTAAACAATTCTATTCAAGAAGAACAATTTCGTCACCAGCTTTAATTTCTCCTTCTTCTTTAATAATAACAAAAACACCTCGTTTTGGCATAACACAATTACCAACAAGATCTCTAATTGCACAACCTTGATGACAAGTTTTGCCAATCTGAGAAAGTTCAACTAGCGTGGTGCCGATTCGCATTTGCGTACCTATTGGAAGAGTGTGGAGAACAATGCCTTCAGTGCTTAAATTTTCTGCGAAAGAACCAAGAGGAAGATCTTTTGTTTTCTCCATAATAGCGTAATCTTCTTTTGCGAGCAAAGAAACTTGTCGTTTACCAGGCGCCGCATGCGCATCGCCGACAAGACCATGATCAATTTTAAAAAAACCTTTAGAAATAGGTAATTTTACTGTGCCTTTTTTTTCTGATTTATTTACTGAAACAATTTTCATTAAAATCTCCTCACACGAACAGAATCGTTTTTATTTATTACTTCTGTGTTCTCATCAATCTCCAAAAAACCGTTAGCCTCTGCAAGGGTGGTGATTGAACTACTTCCTTTCATAACGGGAATTGCAATTAACATGCCTTCTATTTCTTCAGTTTTAACAGCCATAAATTCATAACGTCCGATGGTTGAAGAAATCTTTCTAGATAATTTAGCTTCAACAAAATTAATATTTGTTGCTCTTCCAAAAATCGAGTTAATGAGTGGAACCACAAGAATATAAAAATTTGATAAAGCACTTGTAGGATATCCTGGAAGACCTAAAACTAAAGTTTTGTTAACAGTTCCTATAAGAACAGGCTTTCCTGGTTTTACGGCGATGCCGTGGATGAGTACTTTTCCCATCTTAGCAACTGCTTCAACCATAAAATCTTCTCCACCAAGAGAAGAACCTCCGCTAAGAAGTAAGAAATCTGATTTTTCTGTACCTTCGTTAATTGCTTTGCAAATCGCATCAAGATCATCAGGAATTAAACCGAGATCAAGAACTTCACAATCTTGTTCTTTTATAGCATTAATAATTGTAGCTGAGTTAATATCATAAATGTTTCCTGGTTCTAAAGGTTTACCTAGAGGAGTAATTTCGTTACCTGTAGAAAAATATGCAATGACTGGTTTTATAACTACTGGAATCTCAGTGATTCCAAGAGCACTTAAAACACCAATTATTCGAGCATCAATACGAGCACCTTTCTTAATAACAAGAGCATCCTTCTTTATGTCGCTACCAATCTTAATAATATTATCACCTGGAGCGAGTCTTTTGTATACAGTTATCTTATTATTCTCTGTTTCTGTATGTTCAACCATAACAACAGCATCTGCACCTTTTGGAACTGGAGCTCCTGTAGTTATTTCAATACATTTACCCTCTTCAAGAATTTTTTGAGAAATAACGCCTGCAGTGATACTATCTGTACAAAGCATAGTAATTGGTTTTGTTTGACTTGCGATAAAAGTGTCTTTTGCGATAACAGCAAAACCATCCATAGCAGACTTTTCAAAGTCAGGAACATTTAAAGGAGCAATAATATCTTTACCCAGTGTTCGGCCAAGAGACTCAAGAACGAGAACTGATTCGCACCCTTTTTTTTTAACAATACCTTCTAATACTGAGATTGCCTCAGTTAAACTCGCGAGTTTTCCAAAACCTTCTTTTGTCATTTTTTAAACCTTTTTTGTTTTTTGTGATTATAGTTTTTTAACTTATTTTATATCTTTTACTACTTTTTATCAATTAAGTTTAGATATGATTCAGAATATGTCCAATCTCTTTTATTATTAATTTTTCGAGTGCGAGCTTACACGCTCGAGGACTTCCTGGAATGCAAAAAATAATCTTTTTATTTATAATTC
>CAZFEG010000005.1:0-27250 GCA_964517565.1 uncultured Methanosarcinales archaeon | reverse complement strand
AATAATTTCTGAGCATGCCAAAGACTACAAGTCTTTGTGCACGAAGAAAGACTATATCTTTCTTAGTGAATCTCTGTCGAAATTTTTTAGTATAAAAAGGAAAAAATTAACTACTTGTTTATCTTATCAAAATCAACAAGAAGAGATTCCTGTGTTGGAATAAATTTTCTTGTTTTAACATCAGCTAAATACAATAATTTTCTCGAAGCAATAAATGTATCAAGATCAGAATGTTTATCGGCAATAAAAATAACCTCTCTAATTCCTGATTGAATGATTAATTTTGCACACTCACTACAAGGAAATAAAGCAACATACAATCTACAATCATCTAGTTGTGTAGTTGCATTGGTTATAGCATTAGCTTCAGCATGAACTACATACCGATATTTTTTCTCAAGAGGAGAACCTTCTCGAGTCCAAGGTAAAAGATCATCATCAATACCTCTTGGCCAGCCATTATAACCTGTAGCAACAATACGATTCTTAGGATCAACAATACAAGCACCAACTTGAGAACTTGGATCTTTACTGCGCATTGCAGAAAGCATAGCTAAACCCATAAAATAATCATCCCAAGAAATATTATCAGTACGTTTCAAACCAGCATATTTTTTTTCAATAGAATCAGAAATTAATGAAAAAACCGTATTTATTTGTGTATTAAAATCAGTTAAACTTCCAGAATTATCAATTGTGAAATCAGCAATATCAATGCAACCAGATAAGTTTTGTTTATTAGGATCAGAAGTTTGCATTTCTCTACGTTCATTTGCTAAAAATCTTTCAAAAGAAACTTTATCAGTCTCACTAGCTCGAAGCACAATACGATTATAACGAACTTTAGAATCCGCATTAACTGCTAGCAAATAGAAATCCCCTTTCTTTCTCAAAGCTTCAACCTCTCCAGGAGTTCGAATACTTTCAATAATTGCAGGTTTATCCTGCTTGGAAGCTTGAAGATATAACTGTTCCGCCAAATAACTAGAAGAATTGTTTTCTCGTAAATCATTCGCTACAAGAGTCATAGAATCCCTATCAACAGGAAGATTTCTTCTTTTAATCTCTTCAATAAGAAAAGAACGAACGGAAAAATGAACAAACCCAGCGTTCTCTATCAAATAATCAACAACAGTTCCTTTGCCAGAACCAAGAGTTCCTGTGAGGCCAATAATTAAAGTCATGAACAAAAGAGAGAGAATAAGTTATTTAAGTGTTTGCTCAGCAAGTCTTGCTCTTGCAGGCGTGGTGCGCATCGTAAACTCAGCAGCACAAAAAACCGACAACACAGAAAAACAAAATCCCAGATTCATTTGAGCAAAGTGAGAATGTGCCAAAAATCATAGATTTTTGAACATGGACTAGAGGTTCAAATCCGATTAGAAAAAACTCTTACGAGTATTCAAGAGAATTAAATACGCCACGGCCCGGATTTGAACCGGGAATCCCAAAGGGACTGGCTCTCAAGGCCAGCGCAATACCAGATTATGCGACCGTGGCAAAAGTAATAGCATACATGAATTAGACCTTGTTTTTAAAGCTTTTGACTTGTGAGAACTTAAGAAGAAAATCTAAATAAAAGAAAAACGTAAGAGGTAAAGAAAAAAGCAATTCTTAATTTCCCATAGTAAGAGGCGTAACTCCTTGAATGAAATCTTTTACTAAAGTAAAAGTCTCAGGATAAAGATCAGGATCCAACATGTTTGTATGAAGATCAGTCTCAAGAGAATCAGTGCAAGTACCATTGAGAATAAAATTTGTTGAGAAAGGCAAAAGAACGTTTCTACCTAAAACGATACCATCACCGTCTTCACCAGACATGTCACAACCCAATGCGCGAAGAGTATACGAAGGAATAGAAACATCGTTAAGGGGTGAATTTAATCGTTTGAGAAAAATACTGCCAGCACCCATCTCAGTGCATTCTTTTGAAGAACCTGTCAAAGAACAAAGACGTTTAACACGGCCCTCAACACCATAATTAGGCGTACCCAACAAAAGAAACTTATCAACAGAATCTTCTCCAAAAACAGATAAATATTCTCGAACAACAAGACCACCCATAGAGTGAGCAACAATAATCACCTTATCCTTTCCAGTTCTCTGTTTAATTAAATCTATCTTCTCATTAAGACGCAAAGCATAATTCTCAATCTTATCTGACTTTTGTGCAACAAGTTGATACGAACCTAAATCATAATAACTCAAAACATAATATGAAACACGCATAGTAACAGGAGCAGACATTCTTCCCCAATCACCATCAGGTATAATATCTGTGTTTTCACCTAATTGACCAGCATTAATATAACCATCAGTCTCAAGTAAATCTTGCCATTTTGCAAAAGACTCATGAGACATCTCGGGACGATTTTCTTTACTAATTGCATGACCATGAACAAAAATGACAGGATAATTCTCATTTGCACAAATAGTACCCTCGCAACAAGAAGTGCAAACACCATACACGCAACATTGCGGCGCCTCATCAAGAAGAGGAACTTCAAAAGTTTGATTCAGATTAAAAGGATAATTTGGTAAAATAAGTAATGAAAGATTCTCAAACGCAGGAACTAAAGAAGGAATAAAAGATGAACTGTTTGACGAAGAACAATAAGACATATTGAAGACATCAAAAATAAGAGACTCATCAATAGGAGTAATACTTGCGAAACTTGACTGACTAAGTGCAGACAAATTATACGAAGTATTTGTTCCATTTAAGCTAAGGAGAATATCACCGTAGACTGAAGCTGGTAAAATGAATTGGACAGTTTGACCTCTTAAAGTATTTAGAACAAAATCCAAATAGAGACTTGTTGCATTTTTTAATAAAGAATTTCCTTGAAGAAAAGGCAAAAGATTATTTTGGTTTGAAAGTTGATCTTGATTAAAAGAAGGTAAAAGAGGTAAAGCATTTGAAGCAATAGCACAGACATCAGACAGATCAGTAACTGCATAAGATATTGAAGGAACAGAACCACCACCTTGAACTAGATATATCTTTGTCTGTTCTAAAAGCTCAAGCTCTTGTTTAGAACCTTGAACTAAGGAAAGCTTGTCAGAATTAAAATCTTCAAAGAAAACAGATTTGTCCAAATTAAAAAACTCAGCATCTAAAAATATTTTTTCAAAAGAAGAAAAATCCTTTGTAACAAGTTTCTGAACAAGAGCATTTGATTGAATCACAAGAGTTTGCAAATTTGAAAGCATGGAAGAATCATTTGTTTGAATATAAAACTTCTCTGCCAAAATAAATGTTTCTTCATCAGAAGAAAGAACAATTAAATCATCTACTAAAGAATTAAATCTATTTGTAAGATTTACTGCATTTGAATATGTAAGCATACTTGAAGATTCAAGTACAGCAATAGCATCAAAGTCTTCCAGGGTAAAAGAACTCGAAAGTTGCAAATACTCTTTCTCAGCCCATAAATCAAGCCAAAACAAACTACTATACTCAAAAGATTCAAGAAGAATAGTTTGAGATGTAAGTTGAGATTGTAAGTCAAGCTCTTCAGAGGAAAAGCTTGTGTTTTGCAGATAATTAAGTTGAACGAAAAGACTATTGGAAGAGTTTAGTACTTGCCGTATATTTGTCAAAGAACGTAAGGATGAAGAAAGTAAAGGTGAAAGTTTTTCCTTTAAAGATTCTTCATCAGGTGAAAGAGCATAATTTACAGTTATAAGGCTCGTTTTAAAATATGTTTTTTCATCAGTTGAACAAAAACGACTTTTAATATTATTACAGGTTACCTTGTAATTAAACATTTTTTGACCATCACCTTTGGAATTGAGAGGTAAAGAATGAGTCAGCTCTTGAACGTTTTGATCATAAAACGAGTGATTGTAAAGAACAGAATCATTGCTTAAATCAATTAAAGTGTGCGCACAAGTAAATTTACAAACCCGAAGATTATCAACTTCCACAGAAATATTAAGTTGGGGTTCATCAGTATAATGGACTGTGAAGGATTCTTCTGTTGGCGAGAGAGAAATAATAATTTCTTCTTCAATAATGAAGGACAGTTGAATACTCGCAAGATAAAGAATAACAAGTAAAATAAGAACGATAGCACCAGAAATAACAAACCACCTAGGAATGCGAGGACGGTCTCGTTTAGAAGAAGGTGCTCGGAATATTTTTGATTTTGCTGACTTTGCTGAAGTTTTTTTCGAAGAAGAAGAAGACTTCTTTTTTGAAACAAGACGATGAGTCTGCCTTTTGGAACTTGATGCAACCATATATACAATACTAAGAAGTCATACTTTATAAATATTTCAGCTAGAAGAGCTAAGTGAAACCATTTTTATAAACTTTTACGCATGTTTTATAAAGAAAAAGATAAAAAGAATAATACTAAAAGGAGAAAATGATGAATCAAAAACCCAATCCTAAAGGACAAAGTACGTCTTCTGAAAACTTCAAACAACACCCAACTAAGGCTTCAGTTTTTGAAGTTCATCGCAGACAATCACCCGCCCTGAAGGAAAAAACATACCCTATGAACAATCAAAAAGGATATGGTATAAGTTTTATTGATATTGATGAAACACTCTTTCGAACACACGCAAAAATAAAAGTTATGAAAGAAGGAACAGTTAGTAAAGAATTAAACAACCAAGAATTCAATAGATACATCTTGCAAAAAGGAGAACAATTTAATTTTGACGAATTTAAAGATGCGAAACTCTTTCGTAAAACATCAGAACCAATAGCGCAAACAGTCAAACGAGTGCAAGAAATGATAGCACGAATTAAAGAAACGCAAAGCGAATCAAGAATCATTCTACTAACTGCCAGAGCAGATTTTCCTGACAAGAAAGAATTCCTTAAGACCTTTGAAGATTATGGAATAGATGTTACAAATAAAAAAATACTTTACATTGAACGAGTAGGAGATAAACCAGGCACAATAGCAAATAAAAAACAAGCAGTTGTTTTAAAATACTTAGAAACAGGAAAATATAGACGATGCAGGATGATCGATGACGATCTAGCAAACTTACAAACTTTCTTAAAACTTGCAAAAAATATTCCTGAAAAAATACACGCACAAATTAGAGAAAAATACCAATTAGCAACTGAAGAACAAACCATTGAATTCTACGCACTACAAATAAACAAAGAAGACCACTTAGAACGAATCAATATATAAACAAATCACTTAATAAATCATGAAAATTTGTCATACCGAAAATGGCATAAATAAACACCCGCGACCTGAACACGCAGAAACAAAGTTTCTGGTGCGCTAGCAATCAAAGATTGCTTTGCGTCCTAGAAATCTCAGGGAAATCAAAGATTTCTCAGAGATACTCGAAACGAATGTTTCGTCGTATCTACAATTTCTATGAGGTAGGGGTATTACTTTGAAACATCTTGAAAATTCATTGAATTTTCGAGATACAAAGCAACAAAGTTGCGTGTACAAGAATCAATAGATTCTTCGTACTAGAAAGCAAAGCTTTCTGAGTATTTTGATGTTTCTAAGTCTTAGAACGCACACTAGCGTTCCAAGAGACCCAACTAGAAAACGCAAGAAAATCTATTGATTTTCGGCGCGCATAACAACGCAAAGCGTTTTTTAGTGTGGCGTCACTATCGTTCCTTCACATTCTTGCTTTGCTCAAATGAATCTCTGTCGAAATTTTTTAGTGGAAGTTTGTCAAAACTTTTTGACATTTCAATTTTTATACTAGAAGGTATTTCCCAAGTATAATGAACATAAAACAACAAATACTAAAAAAACTCATGTACAGTAAAGGTATGAGCTATAATGCACTTCGAGACGAAGTTCCATCAAATAAATTCACATACCATTTAAATCAACTAGTTGAAGATGACATTATCAAAAAAGAAGATACTATCTACACACTTACTGCAGAAGGAACCCACTTAATTTCTTCAATTGATGGCCAAGAAATTGCCGCAAAGAAAAAACCAATTGTTTGTTCTTTTGTTTTAGCATATGACGGTGAAAAAATCCTTCTTAATAAACGTCTCAAACAACCATTTTATGGCTATGTTGGAGTTCCAGGTGGAAAAATAGAATTTGGCTCACGCATTCCAGAGGAAGCATCAAGAGAACTTCTTGAAGAAACAGGCTTAAGTGCAGGAAAAATGGAATTAAAACAAATTGTTAATTATAGAACCTACGATGATGATTCAAAAGAACTCATGCATCAAGTTATTGGGTTCTTCTTTCTCGCTACAGAATTAAAAGGCGAATTAAAAAAAATAGATAGAGAAGGAGAAAACTTCTTCTTAAAACCTGAAGATACAAAAAATCATAAAATGTATCCAGATATTGAACTTTACAAAGACATTATTCTCACAACAAAACAAATCATTTTCAAAGAAGCAGACAGGTTCATGAAAGACGGAGATTTTATAGGAATAAACATTTTAGACTAATTGAAAAAAACTAATTTAGAAGTACATATAATTATGGAAAAACAAATTACTCCTAAAAAGGTCACTAAAAATGTAAAGAACCCGCACGAGAAGAAGTAAATACGCCAAGTTTTTTTAGTTAGTTCTTAATTTATATTTGGAGAAATTAAAATAAATAAAATACTTAATTACCTAATCTCTTAAAAGTGTAATAGATACATCAAACCTATAGCTGCAAGTGCCCAAGCTAAAGCAAACATAGCCCAAAAAATACCACTTAAACCCATATTAAAAGTATAGGTGAAAAGAGGGAATAAAAGTAGAGGGCCTATTAATTGTCTACCCAAGGCGCCCCAGATAGCAAAGTTAGGTTTCTTTACAGCTTGAAGTGCAGAAATACTAATACCGAACAAAATATAAGCAGAAATATATAAAGTCGCGATTCGTACAGCCAAAAAAGCAATTCTTAAAACTTCAGGATCATCAGAAAACAAACTTATGATAGGTTTAGCAAAAATAAAGACTAAAGCAGAAGACACAAGAGTAAAAATAAAACCATAACTTAAACAATTCTTAACAGCTGATTTTACACGACTATAAAGTTTAGCACCATTATTCTGCCCAACCAAAGAAAGTGTAGCTATATTAAGACCAATTGCAGGCATCACAGCTATTTGCTCAATACGCATACTAATACCTACAGCTGCAACTGCAGCCATATTAAACTTTGCGACAAAGAAAGTAATTATAAAAAACCGACAGCCATAGAAAAATGATTGAAAGTTGCTGGTAGAGCTTGCTTGGTAATATCAAGATATAAAGATTTTTTAGGTTTGCAATTAGCTAAAAAATGACTGAATGAAAATAAACCATAAGTTTTCACCTTCCACAAAAGATAAACAGTACTTAAAGCTTGTATGAGAATAGTTGCTAAAGCAATACCTGTTAAACCCATTTTTGGAAGACCAAACCAACCAAATAAGAATAAAGGATCCAAAATTAAATTCAATAAAAATCCTGCAATTAACATATTTCTAAAAGATTTAGTATCTCCTTTAGCAATCAAAATAGCATTAAATATGTGAACAAATATAAAAAATATAGAACCTGCAAAAAGAACATTAGCATACTGATTAGCTAAAACTAAAACTTCTGGAGAAGCACCTAATAAAATGAATATGCGGTTAGAAAACAGTAATCCTAGAACATTTGTTAAAATTGTTGCTAGCAGACCAAAAGAAACAGATTGTGAAACATAGCTCTTAGCTAAAGATAACTTTTTAGCACCTAAACTATTAGCAACAAGAGCAGAGGTTCCTATACCAATACCATTACCTAAAGCTAGAATTATAATAAATAAAGGAAAACACAAAGTCATAGCTGCCAAAGCATCTGTTGATATCCATCCAGCAAAGAAAGTATCTACAACATTATACATAGTCATAAAGAAAAAACCAATACTAGCAGGAATAGCTATCTGTCTAATAAGTTTAGGGATGGAATCTTTAACTAAATTAAACCCAGCATTATTCTTAGACATACAAAAAAATTATGGTAAATGATTTAAATAGCTATCTTTCTAGATTATTAGGACTAAGACTGGTTTATTTGTTCTAAAATGAATTTACAAAAAAGTAATAATACAAAGACAACAAGCACAACGAAATATGAAAGAAAGGCTTTTGATCCACAGCAAAAGTTATTGAAATAAAAAATATCTTCAATTCTACAAATTTCCGTAAAAAATATGAACAAAGAGTTGTAAAATTAACAAATGAGAAAACAAAGATAGGACTATTTAAATAGGTAAACAATATATACAACACATGCACTCAAACTTAAAGAATATACACAAACTCATTAAGAGCATAAAAATACATCTTCATAGAAGCCCATTAATAAAATTCTTAATAGTGGCAATAATACTAACTGTCTACTTAGCAATCTCAATTAGAAACTTTGGTGCAAAAGACGGCTTTTTAATCAGTCTATTAACATGGTCATTCTTTGTGCTTTGTACACCTATAGCAGATGCAGGATTTATACTGGATCTTCCCATAAGATTAGTTACAGGAATAAAAATGATATACTCAGAAATAATAGTCTGGAGTATTGCAATAGCAACAAACTTAATTATCTTTTTCTCAAACAGCCAAATATATGAAGATACAAACTTACTATCATTATTTCACCACATATTATCACAACCAATTCCATTCTGGATAATAATTATACTTTCAGCAGCAGGAACATTTCTATCTTTACTATTTGGAGATGAGTTGTTAGATATATCTTACAATCATAAAAAAGAAAGAACACACCATAAAAAACACAGACTCAAATATCAAATGATTCTCATAGGAACTTTATTCCTCATAATATTGGCAATATACAATTTCTTGCTAAATAAATTAGGTCTGGCAATTCCCTGGTTTTAGAGTTCATACAAACTCCTAAAATTAAATAAAAAAATAAAGAATCAAAAAAATTCTAAAAGAAATTAAGGCGTTGCTTGTTTCCACAAGCAATCAAAATATTGTTTAAATAAATCTCTGTCAAGAGCTTTTACTATAAACTTTCATAACCATTATCTTTATTTATAATTCTTACATGATTCAAACAATTTTTGTTTCTTGTATCTCCTTCAATAAAAGGAAGTTCTCTTTCAAAAACAACAATCTTTGGAGACATATATAAACTAGAAAGAGAAGGCAAATCAGAAGATTTATTTGAACTTACATCTCTAAGATAATCAGGAACAATATAAGTCAGTTTCTTTTTTCTTCCAAATTCATCAAAAAATGTTAGAATGATCACCATACAAAGTGGCATCAACATTTTCACCATCAAACCCTTCAACACTACCGCCCATCACATTTTCACAACTAAGAATTGCCATGAGGATAGCCCAGGTACGATGATCTGTGGCATACACTGCGAACAATTTATTTTCAGGTCTTTCATCAGAATCATCACCTTGAGAAGGATTAAGAGTTTCACCAAATAATTCTTGAGAACTACCATGATAAAGAACTTCAACATCATCAACCATAACAAAAATATTTTTATAAATATATAAATATTTGTAAAAAAAGTTTCTATGAAACAACATATAAAGATGACTATTTAGGAAGATAAGAAATAAGTTTATCCATATTTTTTGGTTTAAAATGTGATCGTTGATAATAATCCACAGGATCTTTACCCAAACTAATCAAAGCATAAAACAACATAGGAAATAAAGGTTCGATTTCACGAGGTTCAAAATGAGCATAATTCAATATAGACGTTAAGTTAGAACATGCATCAACCATATGAAATGAACGAGCAAGTTCTTCTTGCAAAATATTATTCTGAAAACGTATATGGTTCATTTGCGGACTTTTTAAATGCGTAAAACAAACATCCAAGAAAGAATTAAGAACATCACGTTCAGAATAATTAACTTTATCTTTTTCAATAAAATACGTATGGATTGCTAAGGGTATCGCACGATTAGTTGCACGAAGAGATTCTGCACGACAATCATCAAGAGAATCAAAAGAAGCATAATGGTTATCTAGAACAATATCATTAGGTCTGGCAAATAAGGGCAAATTCAAAACTTCAAGACCTTTTGCTGATAAGTCATTGACGTTCACTTGATCAGGAATAGAAGTTAAAGATAAATCCTTAAAGCAACCAACAAGATCAGATAATAAAGAAACAATATAAGAATCCGCAGGATTACCACGAAAAACATTATCAGAAGGATGTTGCAATTCTTGTTTTTTAGTATCAAACCATAATTGATGCCATGCCTTTGCAGGAATACTATAATTAGTTAACAAATGAGTTGTTAAATTTGATCCTGTATTTAATGCACGAGTAGGATTTAAAACAGGATATGATCGATTCATCAAAGAAAGAAACAAACATTGACTTAAAAATACTACTTTAAATGAAACCGCAAAACTATGCAAGAACAACCAAGAAAAAAATCATTTAATAGAATAAATCTCGTTCCAAGAGTTACTACCTGTACTCTCAAGAATCTTAGTAATTCTCTTACCGTCAATAAGCCACATAAAACTCTCATTCTCAACATAGCGAGTCGAAGCACAACTAGTAGGAAACTCTTCGTTGCGAAGCTTGTGATACTTACTCATTTGATTTGCCATTTTCTTAAAATCTTCTTTTTTAATAGGAAAATTAAAAAGGATCAAACCCGTATTATTTTCATGCAAAATAGTATTAAGAGCAAGAAAATTATCCTTCACTTTACGTACTGCAGTATACTTACCAAATAATACAGAGGGAATCCCCATAAATAAAAAATCGATTTCATATGAAGGAAATAGATCCTGAAGAGAATGACAATATCTGTTTAAAATGCCCTCTTTATGGTGATCAGGATTTGAAAAAATACCTTCGATGCCCGTCTTTGATTCCATCACTAACAAACCCTTCTTATGAGCGGTCCTGTACTCGATGATACCATCATACTCACCAACAATATAGCTATTGGGTGTTGTGGTAGAAAGATTAATGTTGTAGCGTGATTGATGCTCCAAAGAAAAACCACCAGAGCGTCTTACCACAGTATTCTGAGGATCAATTTTTAACATAGAAAACTTATTAATTCCTAAAGCATCTTTTTGTTGACGCAAGAATTCCATAATAACAATACGCATTAAACTCTCACCAAGGAGACCACGGAAATAATCTTCAGGAAACATATTCTCAGAGGGAGCCTGTCTGGCAAAACTTAATTCGTAACGACGCCGCCCTCCTTGAGTGGAAGGTGAGACAATACCAAAGTCATAAAAAAAGTTTGGCATTAAAGAAAAACCTGCAGATGTAACGCCATGAGAACGAGAAAGATATAAAGAGTCATCTAACTTAGCAGGATAAAACTTTGAGAACGTTCTTGACTCCAAGTCCATAAAAATTAAAATGAAAAATGAGATTAATAAATCTATCTACAACCGTTTTTAAAGAAATTGCAAAAGAAGAAAATCACTCATTTTTAACACTAAAACCTAACTTTAAGAATTGATGAACATAAGGATACAATTTATTCTCTTTCACAGCAAAACAACGAGGAGAAAGACGGACTATCTTCTTATCCACATCAACAAATATAGGAAAGGTGTCACAAGTTTTTGGTCTAGAAGGGTCTTTGTGAATTTTACAGAAAGAACCATCCAGTTGAGGACAACCACCTAAAGAACTACCCAAATGCAAGGCATAAAGACCATTATCCTGATGATTAATTATTTTTAATTCTTGCAGAACTTTCAAATCTTTACCAGCAATAAGTTTTGCCTCTTGCAAGGTCATTTCGAGATACCCTTTACGACAACAATAAGCACCACAATCGTTAACACAAAAGGCACTAATAGAAGTCCTTGCTTGCGATGCTAATTCTCGAATATCCATAAAAGTAATCTCTCTAAGAAAAGACAAAATAAGTGCTTCGATATAAACCTATGGGGGTTGAACTAAAAGAAAGAGCTCGGGCAGAGACAGTTCATAAATTATCTGAAACGTTTTTTCAAAGATTGTTTCATCAAAGCACAAGTTTTCTCATAATATAATTTAGGTATATCACTTGTTGTAGCATCGTAATTATTAACTTTCCACACAAAATAAAGATAATCAGTAAACAAGATATAGATTTGCCATAAATGAACTCTTTGCTTGAGAGTTGGATCATCAAATGAAAGATTATCTTTGTAGGTGTCAAGAAATAAATCTTCTCTTACACCATTTAGATGTAATGACCAATCTAACAATTTCATATCAGTATAATATAATTTTGCAATATCAAAAGCATTATCATCAACTCTAGATAATTCCCAATCAAGGTAATGGAGAATTCCGTTATGTGAAAAAATATTTCCCAAGGTCAAATCCCCATGAATTCGAGAAAACACATTCATAGAATTGAATAAAGGATTACTTCGTTCGAATAAATGTAGTATCTTTTCAATTAATACTTCAAGCTCAGGAGTATTACCTAAATAAATTCCATCATCTTCATAGTTATCAAGTTCTCGTAACAAGCGTTTGTGAATGCTGAATTCATTTCCAAAATATGTTGAAGAATCTTCACGAATAGAGTGTATTTTCGCTAT
This sequence comes from uncultured Methanosarcinales archaeon, assembly GCA_964517565.1. GTDB lineage: Archaea > Nanobdellota > Nanobdellia > Woesearchaeales > SKGA01 > SKGA01. Next base: position 14,734 of record CAZFEG010000005.1, on the reverse strand, counting down.
TTCCTTAGCGTGCTTAACAAGCTGCTTATCAGACCAGTTGCGCAAAGGTTTTCCTTTGATAAAAGATTGAATCATAAAACTTTTTGGAATTATTTTTTTTGAAGAATCAAATAAGATAGCTTTTGGAGCGATACCAACAGGTAGCGCTTGTAAAGTCTGAAATTCTTTTGACATATTACGCTCTGCGAAATCAGTTGATGCAATTCTAAATACAAATCTTTCCCTATTAACAATTGCCAAATAATTAACATTATTCTCACCCATACCTAGTTTTGAGACTTCAATTGAATTAATGGTAGCAAAACCTAATTTGTTAGACTCGACAAAGTCAGTTATGGAGGAAATATAGTTCATAGAATAAGATGGATAATCTTAGATTTATAAATCTTCTTCAAAAAAATTATTCTTCAATGGCTCAACCACAAAATTAAAACTATTTCCAATCACTTGGAAGATAATCCTTTACAATAGAAATTATATCACTTGGACTAACAACTAAATGTTTAAAATATTCTTGACCGCCAGGAGTTGATACACCCTCGCGAAGACTTTCTTTACCTTCAAAACCCCAATCAACACCAATAGTAATTAAATTCTCTTTTCTATGAGTTAAACCATTACGTCTAACATCAATACAAGCACCCAAATCAGCTTTAGTATCCCCTACAAAAATAGTCGTATCGCCCGGAGCATCAAGAAGTAATAAAGATAGAGCAACAGAAACCTTAGAAGGCTTGTTTATTGCTTTAGCATTTCCACCACCATCATACTCTTTAAGAGCTTCCGAACAAACATGAGAATCAAAATAATCATTAACACCATATTTTTCTAAATTAGGATGAACACTTTTCCAACTATTGGTAGTATTAATTGCCATTCTTATTTGTCTATTATATATAGGGTTTGCTGGAAGTCTTGTAAGATGCCAAAGTTCTTCAAGCATTTCTTTAATTCCAGCATAAAGAGGAGCAGGATGTTTGATATTATAATTATCAAAAGCAACCCAAACAGGATGAGAACGATCACTCATATCGCACGGAAGACCAAAAGCGTCATAAACAAATTGTGCACCACCAAAATTAATTATTTTATTATAAATAGGTATAAACTCTTCAAAAGTTCCAATAACTACTGATTTTCCAGGATTTTTTTTTAAATCAACAGAAACCTTTTCAATTTCTTCAGGTTTAGGAAGCTCTTCTGAAGTATTGACCATATCAAAAAAGTTAGAACTATAACTGAGCTTTTCTTTTTCATTACACATATTCCAGTGCTTATACCATTCGAATTGTCTAGTATCTGTTTTTGCCACAGCACCATCAAAATCAAATATTATTGCATCAAGCATAATTAGATGTAAACGAAAGTTGTTTTAAAAACATTGTTATTGATATTATAAAGGAAAAACCCTGAAAATAGACGAAAAGGTAAAGAGCCCCCGGCGGGACATCGCATCAGCATTTAATATCTTTTCTTACTCAATATAAACACTAAATAGAAGGTAAAGAGCCCCCGGTGAGAGTTGAACTCACGACCTGCTGCTATCTGAAATCAAAGATTTCCGAGTAGATCCTCGGAACCTCAGATCTTACGAGGCAGCCGCTATAGCCACTAAGCCACGGAGGCAATAGTACACTCGTTTTTTTACGTGCTGTTGAGTGTGAAACACGATACGAACCACGGACGCCTAGCCAAGACTGGCCAGCAGAGGCAGAAGTATTAATGTCCAAGTTTACAATACTTAAGAGACTAATTCTTTCAAATCTGCGTCTTTGTTTTGTTTTTGACAGTTTGGGCATACATGCTTTTGTTTGCCATTTTTATCTTTAACAATTGTCCCTTGAATCTTCTTCAAAAAAGTAGTTTCAATCTTTCCACCACAAATATCACATTTAGCCATTTTGTATCTAAATAAAAAGACTCATTTGTTCTTTATAAAGGTTGTAGATAAAGCGACTGAGAAAAGGAACCCACACCACTTGAGAATGAAAACATTTATATATCTCCCATAATCTTAGCTTAGCTAGGGGTTTAACTATGAACAAATCAGCAATTATATTCAATTATATCTGTGCATCACTCTTATTGGTTCTATTATTTATAGCAACACCAGGAATTATGGAATTATTAACATATCTACTTTTAATCATTGTAGCATACTTTATCTACGTATTCACAAGTACGCGAGGCAAAAGTACTGCGACTCACAAATACAACTATATCTTTCTTGCAGTACTCGTAGTTTTTGTACTATACTCAGCAGTATTCAAAGGAGGATTATATGCAAACATGGTTGTTGAACTTATCGTAGCAGCATTCATAGGAATTATCTTAGCAACAATTTACAAGCCAAAAATGAGAAAAGGGAAGAAAACTGTGCAAACAATTCTTCCACCAGATAAGCCTGTAATGAAAAAAGTTGTACAAAAAAAGGCAGTTAAGAAAGTTGTGAAAAAAGCAGCACCTAAAAAGAAAGTTGTTAAAAAAGTAGCTAAAAAAAAAGTCACTAAGAAAAAAGTTGCTAAAAAGAAAGCTACAAAAAAACTTGTGAAAAAAACAAAACCTGCTAAAAAACGACTCGTAAAGAAAGTTGTGAAAAAAGCAGCACCTAAAAAAGCACAAGCAAAAAAAACAACTAAAAAAAAGCTGCGAAAAAAACAGGTGGCAAACCTAAAGTAGTTAAGAAAACAACAACATACTACAAATAAGCCATTTTATTTTTTTATTACACGTTTTAAGTATAATAACAAATCTATTCAAAGAAAGAAGTGATGGATTGTTGTAATTTTCTTTTATTTACATGACGCTTAGGTGGTTGTACCAAAGCAAAACTGAAACCAAATTCTGTCACCATATCCATCGCATTAGAAGTAATAGCAGGAGCAGCCAAAATACCTGTAACCTTTTGAATGCCTTTTACCTTTCTCATTTTATCAACATAACGTTTCAACTGAGTCACAGCAGCAAGACCACCAGTATAGCGTTTACACTCAACAATCGCCAAAGTACCATCGCCCAAATGACCAAAGACATCAATGAAACCATATTTAGTATGTTCCTCACGAGACAAAGGAATAAAATCAGAACTAATCATAGAAGGATTATCTCGAAGCATGTCAGACATTTCAGCCTCATTACCAGATAACTCTTGTTTCTTCCCATCAAGAAGTTTACGAGTAAATAATTCATAGACTTCAACAATTTCCATAAAAACATCATCCTGACCACTCGTTGCACGAAATGCCAACTGCTTAGAAGAACCATCAAGAACATTTTGAAGATTCAACTCAACACCAGCAGGAGCTTTCACATAATTAATAGGCATACCACCAATTGGTTGATGAATCATCACAGTTCTATCTTGTTTGATAGCAACAAGACGATCACCCTCTTCCAGATAACTTTCAGCACGGCCCGAATAAGAAATAGCGCAACGGCAATAAAAACAAACAAACTCACCTTTAGAAAGAGCTAATTCAATATCTTTTTTTACAGTTTCTAAATCCATAAGTAATCTATAGAAAAAGAACAAGAATAAAAAGATTTCGCTAAAAAAGGCATTAGAACAAAATAATAACTAGCTAAAAACAAGAAGTAAGGAAAAACTAATTAGGAGCGCCAATGAAAACATTATGTTTATCACGAACAATACGCACATTCACACTACCAGAATCCTTAAACAAACCACGAACAGTAATTAGACGATCACCTGCAGTACACAATTTTTCAGAAGGAACACGTCCCGTGCAAATAATACGTGCACGCACAAAAGATTGTTTTAGAAAAGGTTTTACCAAAGTTTTATCTTTAAAAATTCCGAAAGGATTATAATCAGCCTTAGGTGTAAGAACCAAACCATACTTTTCTTCAAGAGGTTTAAGCAAAGCGAAGAAATCTTCAAAAGATTGCTCCTTCTTAACAGGATTACGACCGCCCTTATACATCAAAAACTTTTGGAAACCAATAGTAGGAAAAGGACTCTTGAAGGTTGAAGCTAGCTTAACCAAAGACTCGACATCCTCAGAAGAATCATTATAACCAGGAATAAGTAAAGGAGCAAGTAAAACAGACATATCCACTTCCTTGCAATAATCAAGCATTTTTAGAATATGATCTAAAGGATAAGGTTGATTTGCTAAAGCATCATTACACTGCTTTTGTAAAGAATTTAATGACAAATTTATTCTTGTCAAACCTGCCTTTTGCAAAATATCAATTTTCTTTTTTGATAATAAAGTACCATTAGTATTTATAGAAATAATGCAATCAGGAAAAGCAAGTTTCAAACCAGAGATGAGTTCTTCCATAAATGGATACAATAAAGGCTCACCATGAGGACCAATATTAAATTCTACACGGTGCGTTTTAGGACTAGCAACCACAATACAAGCATTCACCAAATAATCAGGATCAATTAAAATATCTATAAGTTTATTATTCTTACCTTCATCAACACTACAATAAATGCAAGAAAGATTGCAACCAGTTAAAGGTTTGATTTCAATAATATTTGTATCTCTATCAACAATACCGAACTCATTAGAACCAATAAGAGGAATATCACTATCCTCATCAATATACAAAACCTTACGATTATTTGCTTTACGAATAAGCTTTTGTAAACCCTTATGGATTAAACGATTCATTTTATTCTGAGCAGATTTCTCAGAAAGATTAGGAAGAGAAATCCCCTCATCAGAAAAGTCAAATTCTGAGTCAAGAGCTAAAAAATCAGATAAAGGAAGTTCAAAAAAGTAATACTGAGCATAAGTCACAATAACAAGATCATCGCGCTTAGCAAAGGAAAAATGTGGAAAGGAAATATGAACCATATCTATAACGAAAAATCGAAGTCTTAAAAACTTTATGTATTTACGCAGAAAGAACAGCCTGAACTTTACCTTTTTTAATAAGAATATTAGCTATTTGCGTTGGGAGCTGAACAATATTACCTGTATCAAAAGGACCAAAAACTTCCTTATTCTTACCAATGAAACGCGGAACAGGAATAGTAAACTTAACAATAGTCTTCTCAATTTTAACAGGAGAAGATTCTTTAGACTCAGATTTTACTTTAGGAGTAGATATTAATTCAGGAGCACTTGGCGAAGAAGAAGGGCTTTTTTGTGAAAAAGGTTGTTCAGAAAAATCCTTGAAAGAATCAGAACTAGTAGAGGCAGGTGCAGAACCTTCAGAAGACGCGAGAGAATCATAAATACCAGGCAGAATAGAAGGAATACGGTTTTCAAAAACTTCAAACAAAATACCCTTTTTATACTTCTCAAGTAAAACTACAGATTCATTAAATAATTCTTTTTCCTCAGCAAGCATATTACGCTTATCAATATAGGTTGCTGTTTCTGTACGAATAACATTAATAGCCAAATTAACAAGTTTTTGCTCTCGACGATCATAAATTTCTCTAAGAATACGCTTAATATTTTGAAGTTGTAAACGAGCTTTTTCTTGCTCAAGAGAACTTGTACGTTCAAGAAAATTACTACGCTCAGTTAAATAATCAACAACTTGAACCCAAAAGCGAGGATCGAGTAATTGTAACTCGTCAAGACTACGCTCTTTACGCAGCAAATCAAACAAAGTTTCATAAGTAATATTTATCTCCATTTCCCCACATTTCGATAAGAGGCACTATATATAAATCTTGTCAGTACATAAACTAAGCAGGATAAAAAGAGCTTTAGAGCGCTTAAGAAGGACATTCTCATCTTTCAGAACATATATATAAGAGTAATTTCTAAGAGAAATAAATTCAAGGAGGAATAATGATGATAAATAATAAAACAACAAAATTTTTTGCAACATATGGAGACGTAATACTTCGATTAGTTGCAGCACTAATATTCATACTAGCAGGAGCAGGTAAACTATTTGCAAAACCAGGAATCACAGGATTTGCTGGAATGCTAGCAGGAATGGGATTTCCAATTCCAACATTCTTTGCAGTACTCGTAGGTATTGTTGAACTCGTTGGCGGAGTATTATTACTTATAGGTCTTTTCACAAGAATAAGTGCAGCTGCACTCTCAATTATTATGGTTGTAGCAATACTCACAGCACATCTAAATAGTACTTGGGCGTACCCAGTTTTACTTCTTGCAGTACTTTTAAGATACGTTGGCGCAGGAACATCATGTAGCTTACAAGACGCTGTTTGTAAAAAACATGCTAAAAGTAAACCAAAACGTCATAAAAAGAAATAGACTGAAAGAAACAAACTGAATGTAGTTTATTACTTTATTTTTTTATTTATTTTTATTTAATTCCAATTAATTCTGATAAAGAAAATAATCTAGTTTACTAAGAAAAACAAAAAAATAAAATTAAAAATCAGTTAACTCTTTCTCTATGCCTGTCTTGCCCAGGCGAGCGTAGTGCATTTCGTGTTAAACACTCAATAGCACGAAAATAGCACGAACAGTATAAAAAAACTAAGAAAAAACAAGAAAAAGAAAATTAGAAAATTAGAAATCAGTTAACTTTTTCTCGATGATGGTTGTATTACCACCAGCACCAGTTTGTTTAGTTACTTTAATGAACTTACCTTCTTTAAGTTTTGCAATTTTTCTCTGAAAGGTTTTGTAAGAAGACGAACCACCCATAGTCTCATACTCTTTAAACATGTCACCGATTTTCTTGCCAGTATTTTCTTTTACAACAGATAAAATAAACTGAGCTTCTTCATCAAGCTCAGCAGAGTTTTTTATTGTGAACTCATCAAGTTGTCGAGTAGCAAAAGAAACATCATCAAGAGTAATCTTTTTATGAGCATGATTTTCAGCTTCAAGAGCACTTGTTTTTAACAAGAACAAACCGGAACGAATATCTTTAAGTTTAGCAGTCTTTTCAGAAACAAGAGCGAGAGCATCAGAATCCCAAGCATCATCAACAAAAGCAACCTTTACACGCTCATGCATAATACCCTTTGTTTCAATATCAGTGTAAGGTCGAAACTCTTGAAGTTCAGCCATTAAACGGCTACGAATACGCTCATCAAGTTCAACAAGCCAAGAACGATAATTAGTAATTAAAAAGATCGATTTACGATACACACCCTCAATTAGAACATATAAAAAATCTTTATCCTCAGCCTTATCAATCTCATCAAAAACAAGAACAACAGATTTTTTATTTAATAATTGCAAAGCAATCTTTTGTAATTCAGTAGTTTTTTTATTCTGAGTAAAACTATAACCAATTTGTTCGCAAATTTCAACAAAGACTTTGTAAGAAGTATTATATTGCCAACAATTAATATAAATAGAAATAACCTCATCAGAATGATCTTCAAGTTCATTCAATACATGACGAACAGCGGCAGTCTTACCAATACCAGGAGCTCCAAAAATAAACAAATTTCTTCCAGAACGCATTCCAAATAAAGGTTTAAGAGCGGTAGCTAAATATTGTTGTTCATTCTCGCGAAACTTCAAAATCTTTGGTAAGAATTCATAGTCAAGAGCAGCCTCATTCTTAATCAAAGTTTGATCAGCAGATAAAACATTATCAAATAATCCCATTAGTTCTAAAAAAATAGAATGGGGTTTTTAACAGTTTCTCTTCTCAAGACAAAAAATTAACGCTTAGAGACAGATTTTCGTTTTTTAACAGAAACTTTTGGAGCGAAAAGAATATTGGAATTCTTACCAACAGCAATAACTGTCTCAAGAACTTTCTGAACAGGAACATCAACAGGAGTAACATACTTATCAAGAAGATGATAAATAGCACCAGAAGTGGGATTTGGACCAGTAGGAACAAAAACAGTTGTCCTAGTCTTTGAAGGTTTCTCAGTAATTAAAGCAGTCATTAAAGTGCCATTCTGATAAATGTCAACTAGAGCAACACCTGTGTAAGATGTACTTGCAGTAGAAAGTGTAAAAGAATCGATAAGCCGCTTGATATTTTTATAACCAGGAATAAGACTAAAAAGTCCCTCCTCAATCCAACGGAAAAAAGTCATACCTAAATGAGTTGTAATACTCAAACCGATAAGAAGAACAATAATAATAAGAGCAACTAAAGTCAAAAGAACTAATAAAAATGTGGAAGTAAAAGAAAACAAAGAAAGAATTGGAGCTAAAAAATTAGCAATAAGATTAAAAGCCCAAGTAACAACAATTAATAAAATACCAATAGGTAAAAGAGCCAATAAACCTGTCAAAAAAGCAGATTTAAGAGACTTCTTAGAACTCATACAAACGCAACCACGCGAATCTTCTTAACAATAGCAGAATCAGACTTAATATTATCTAATTCATACTCTTTAAAACCCTGTGCTTTAGCCCAAGTATGAGCAGATTCTTCGGTTGAGAATGTTTTAGAGCGTGGAGAACGACTTCTTCCACGAGCTTTGGACAATCTTCGTGTTACACGTAATGCTATTTTTACCATAATTTCACGATATTAAAAGATGAGCATCTGTTTATAAATATATACGATAAATAGACGACTTTATAGAGAAAAACAGTAGTAGATCAAGAATTATTTACTAATTTAAGAATAAACGGGTGATCAGCCTCAGTAATATCATACTCACTCATTTCTGCAGGAGTAACCCATTTAAAATCTGCGATATCTTTCTTTTGAATAGTACCAGATAAGAAAGTACATAAAAACCCTAATAGAACTACATGCCTCACACCATCATATACATGAGAAGAATATTCAAAAGGTTTATCCGCTCGAATTGCAATACCCAACTCTTCATCAATTTCTCGTTCCAAACAAACACGCAAATCTTCACCAAAATCAACTTTCCCACCAGGAAACTCCCAACGACCACCATTATGTTTATCAGCAGGCCTTTGAGTAATGAGAAATTTTCCTTGATGCTCAATAATTGCAGCAGTAACTAATAATTGGAATTTGTCGGCCATAACGCGTAGAAAGAAAGAGAAGATTAAAAAGTTTTTGGTTAAGAGAATAACCTCAACAAAATAGAATAAAAGACAATAAAAGATGCAGAAAATACAAAAGAAAGTATTAAAAACCAAAGACTCCATAAAGGAGTTAAGATGATACGACTCAATCTCAGACAATTTCAAGAAAAAATACCTATACCTGTCTTTGAAAATCTTATCACAAAAAATCTAGGTGTAACAAACGAAGAATTACTCATTATTGGAGACAGAGGAATGTCATCAGACAAACTCCTCGCACCAATCCTTACAAATGCATTTTCTCTAGCAGCAAATAATTTAGGAATCACACATAGCACAATATACCAAACGACAAAAGCAAGAGGAGAGCGAGCAGATTTTGTTATGCTTAAACAATTAAAAAATCTTCCACCAAAAAGCACTATAATAATTAACGTTTCAAACAGACTTGGAAACATGGGTTATTTAGGAAGTAGCTTTCGAAGATTTTGCAAACTAAAAGGACATAGATTTATTTCAACAGCAAGTATTGGAATGATACAAAATAAAAAACTTGGGGGAGTGATTAGCGCTCTTGATGTTGATGCAAAGGCATTAAGAACAAAAGGAGAACGAATAAAAAGGCTACTCGATACTGCTCAAGAAGTACAAATTATTACAAAAGCAGGAACTGATTTAACGATAGGCATTCAAGAACGAAAAGCAATAGTTGCATCAGGAATATATACAGAACCAGGAACGGGAGGAAACACCATTCCTGCAGAAACATATATTGCTCCAGCAGCAAAATCAGTACATGGACAAGTCGTTATTGATGGAAGCATACGAACAACAAATAAAACACATATCGTTAGAAACCCAGTTATTTGTCAAGTTAAAGAAAGCGACATCACCTCATGGAATAACACAACTGAAAGCAGACTACTACAAGAAAGTATTAGATGGGCACACAAACGCTCAAAACATCCTTGGGGAATAAGACGAATCGGAGAACTAGGAATTGGACTTAATGAAAAAGCAAGTATACTTGGCTCAACAATCATTGATGAAAAAACAGCAAACACCTGCCACCTCGCAATAGGAAGTAATTCATGGTTTGGAGGAGACGTGTTCTCAATAATACACCTTGACCAAGTCATAAAGGACCCAACATTCAAAATAGACGGAAAACTCACCAAGTTCTAAAAATAAAAAGCTTATTCTAAACAAAACCAGAAAAAAAGAAACGTTTATAAACAACAATTAACTGAATGCTAAACATGAGTGTGGGAAGTAGGCGTGTAGTACTTGGAATAATTATTCTTTTAAGCATGATGGGCTTAGCAAGTGCTCTAGACTGCACATCAACCAATGTTTGCGGTTATTCGACATCAGTGGCTGGCAGTACGTCAGGATACGGAGCGGTAGAACTCTGTGGAGAATGCTACGCCTGCGGAATTGCTGATGGATACTGCCCAGAAGATTTCTATTCAGAAGCAAACGGTCTACAAGGAAGTTGTGGAAAATGTGCAGATCCTGATTGCACAGCATACATTGATGGATACGTACAAGTAGAAAAAAACGGTCAAATGTATTATGTTGATGCAGCCAAAATATGGGCAAAGTACAGAATGGGCACAAACTATGAAACAGAATACCTTACAAAAACAGATGAAAACGGATTCTTCCACATAAATAACACTTTACGAAGTGGATACAAAGTTACACTATGGGTAACATATATTGACCAATTCACTGGTTTAAATTACCTCAGTGAAGAAATAAATGCAACAATTATTAGAGGAGAAGAATATCACTGGCCCAATTATATTCCTATTGAAGAAGCTGAATGTAACGCGGACTGTACAAGAGGAACAGTTAATAGTTGCGACCCTACATGTCACGGGTTAGAGGGATGCACATTCAAAGCAACTACAGCATATCCTCCTCCTACGTTAATGGACGAAGCAGATGGTAAAGAAGTAGGAATAAGAATAAACTTAGACACCAGAGTAGGACCAATTTCCACAGACGAAGATTATTTTATGACTTGTAACGGAGCAGTACAAACTGAAACAAGATACACTATTACTGGAGGAGGAGGAGGAAGTGAATTTATTGAACACCTCATCAGCCGATCAACAAGAGTACTCTATAACGGCGAAGCAGTAGACCTCGTAGTAAGTTATTGGGGTTAAACTATTTCTTTATTAAAAAAGTAGAAAATGTCCTTAAGAGAACTAAGAATTAATAAAACATAAAAAGGAATAGATTATTCTAAGCAACATGTCAGAACAAAACGAAAAATACGCAAATAAACCCCCAATCAATCTTATTAAAGCAGAAAAGCATAGTGAAGACTGGGTAATGGATGAGAAAGGATTCTTTCTTATAGATCCAAGACCTGAGGAAGGACTCATTTATGCGCACCATTATCATGCAAATAAAGAATACAATTGTTCAATAGCAGGAGAAACAACAGAAGAAGTATATTATACAATTCTCAAAAAAGAACTTATCAGCTCACTCATGCATGCAGCATACTTAGGTTCAGAATTACAAAAAGCAGAAATACTTGTAAGATACAACGTGAACATTTACGCACAAGACAGACCACTGATCTTCCCAGAAAACTTTGTTATTAAAAAAAACCATAAAACGCGAACAATACAAGAAAATGAAGATAAGAATTAATTCTAAAGAACATACTCTTCCAGAAGTAAAACCAGAATTACTCATGCCTGCAGGAGATTTAGAAAAAGCAAAATTTGCAATAGCCTACGGTGCCGATGCTGTTTATGCAGGAGTACCAATGTTCGCACTTCGAAGCAAAGAAAATAAAGTAGACTTTACAAATATAAAAGAAATAGTAGATTACGTTCACAGCAAAAATAAAAAAATATATTTAACATTAAACATCTACGCACATAATTCTAAATTAGAACCCCTTCAAAATACTATGCAAACAATGATTGATCTAAAACCAGATGCATTTATAGTATCAGACCCAGGAATTATACAAGTTATCAGCGAAAAATGCGTAGAGAACAAGATCCCAATTCATCTTTCAACACAAGCAAACACCACAAACTGGGCGAGCGTAAAATTCTGGCAAAAGAATGGTGTTTCAAGAATAATTCTAGCAAGAGAATTAACACTCACAGAAATAAAAGAAATAAAAGATCAAGTACCAGACATGGAACTAGAAAGTTTTATTCACGGATCGATGTGCATGAGTTATAGTGGACGATGCTTACTCTCAAACTTTATGACAGGAAGAGATGCGAACCAAGGAACATGCGCACAAAATTGCCGATGGGAATACAAGCTCTTTGAAGAAAAACAAGAACTACCAACGGCGAATGGAATACAGACAATTCAAAGAACAGAAATAAAGAAAAATAAATCATACGTTCTTGAAGAAAAACTCAGGCCAGGAGAATTTATACCAGTAGAAGAAGACGAATTCGGAACATACTTTATGAGTTCAAGAGATATGTGCTGTGCAGACTTCTTAGGAGAAATAATGCTAACAGGAGTTGATAGCTTCAAAGTAGAAGGAAGAAACAAAAGTATCTACTATGCTGCAATCGTCGCAAAAGTCTATAGAAAAATAATTGATGAAATCTATGAAGGAAAAGAAATTAATACAGACGAAGCAATAAAAGAATTAGCATCAACAGGAAACAGAGGATTCATACCAGGATTTTATTTTGGGGACTTACAAGAAAACTCTACAAGATATGAAAGTAATAAATTTATGCAAACACATACCTACGCAGGAAGAATCTTACCAATAAACGAAACTGAAAGTATAACAATAAATGTAAAAAATAGAATTGATATTGGAGACGAACTTGAAATCATCACGCCAAAACAAACAATAAAAATCAAAGTAGAAAAAATGAAAAATGAAGAAGGCGTAGACATACAAGTTATTCATCCAGGACAAGGAAAAGTGACAATCCCCTGCAAAGAAAAAATAACTACACTTCTAAAAAATGAAGAATTTATTCTCGCAAGACTCGAAGGCGGACAAAAAAGAAAACAAGCTTAAGAGATATTGAAGAAGAATAAATCAAAGTAAAAGAAATTTATAAAATAATTATTGAAACACAATTTAAGTAATCAAAGAATATTCTCCCAAATAAGAACCAATAAGAAAATCTACAAAAACTTCTTCTTCTTGAGTCGCATCAAATTTATCAAGAGCAGTATAATATGCCATACGATTTTTGTACTCGACAGTCATCATAGGATAACCATGCCTATGTAAAACATAATTAATAAGAAGGCGAGCAATACGGCCATTACCATCTAAGAAAGGATGAATCTTTACAAACTTTAAATGCGTTAAAGCAGCTAACTCGACAGGATGCAATTTCTTTTTGTTCTCATCATACCACTCAACAAATTCTTCAAGCAAAAATGACAAATCCATAAAATGAGGAGCCTTAAACTCAGCAACACGAACATTCTTCAAACGATACCTACCAGCAGCCTCAGGTTTAGAATGAGCAAAAATATTTTTATGCCAAGATTTAATCAAGGAAACGGATAAAGGTTTCGGATCATTAATCATCTTCATGAAAACTCGTTTATGAGAAAAACTCTCGATTTCATCCTTAAAAGATTTATCTGTAGGAATATCTTTTTTGATAAGATTAATAGTCTCCTCCTTTGAAAGAGAACTGTTCTCAATAGCATTTGTATTATACGTAAAATTGATACAAAAATCAAGCAATTGTTCTTCGTCAAGTTGTCGCCGAGCGTATTCTTTAATGTTCTCAATACGATTAAAATCCTCTTTAGAAAGACAAAGCCAGTTCTTAGAGCTTAATTCAGCCAAAAACTTACGTTTGAGTACTTCGAGGTCCTCAGAGCAAGGTTTCTTGCGCCCTATATACTGCTCCTTTTTCTTGTGCTTATTTCCCTCTCTAAAGCTGTGTACGAGGTAGTAATAAGGAGTACCCTTGACTTCTTTCGTTTTTAAGTATACCATTTTGTATATTAACAGAGTTATTAGTACCCACACATATATAAATATTTGGTTTGTGGGGGGTAACCTTAAGGGCTTATCAGAGGACAGGAGGAAAACTGGCGGACGGCGAACAGGAAAAGGAAAGAGGAAATGGTCAATACTCAAAAAAAATAAAAAAAATTATCTCTCCAATGCAAGCTTTGCTTCTGAAAGGTAATGCATACACTTACCAATGTCCAAACTCAACCAATCATCAGATCGTAATTTATTCTCAGCATCTATAAAAAATTTGTTTGCATAGCCTGAAACAATATCAGTTGTTTGATCAAAGACATTTTTTGCACAAAGACCTCCTGCAACACCATTTATAGTTGAAGGAATAGCATCATTTAACCGATTTAATACATTAACAGCCTTGGACGAATCATAATTAATACCCGCACCAGCAGAAGGATCTATTAAAATATACGAAACCAAACCAGCATACTCTGAAGCTTTGGAAACAAGTCCATCAACTGGAACATTCAAAGCATTCTGAGGAAGCTGTAAAACAATATCCAAATCAGGAAATCTCTCTTTAGTTTGTTTTAGGATATCAGTATCTGGCCAATCAATATTTATCTGAACAGCCCTGCAAAGATTCTCACCATACAAAACATTGAAGATAGTACTTAATTGATCCCCTAACTGTTCAGGATGATCCGTATGATGATGAATCACAGGGAACATCAAATCAGGCACTGCAGATAACAATTCAGGTAAATCCACAAATGCAGGAGAGCGATGACCACCCTTAGTAATTTCTCTTAGACGATTATCACTTGTAAGAAAACCCATCATTAATGCATACTCTTTATTGTTGCCAAGCCCTAAC
>CAZFEG010000004.1:0-28456 GCA_964517565.1 uncultured Methanosarcinales archaeon | reverse complement strand
GAAATTAGTTAGTTTTGATTTTATTATTTTTGCTCCAACATCAAATTGTTCAGCGTATAAATAATGGAGTTCTACATTGAGGTTTGTAAAATAATTCGAAGACATTCCATAAATTTTATCTTCAGAGAGAATGCATTCTATTTTCATTTCTCCATCAATAAAAAATGGAATAGTTGGTAAGCAAGTAAGCGTATCATTTCCAAGACTTACTTCTAAGTGTAATTTATTTACTACAGATTCATTTATTCTTTTGTCAATAGGACCGCAACCTTTAGATGCGTAGACAGTCTCATTATAATATGAAATAAGACCTTCTCCTTTATGTTCTACATGTATTATAAATTGGGGTTGGACATATATTCCTCTTGGCACCATAAGTGATTCTACTGCAGTTATTGCAATTGGTGCGCCCTGTCCTCGAGAGTAACTCGTATCTTTTCTGTGACAAACTTGGGGTCTTGCGTCTGTTCCATCAATGTCAGTGTCAATACATATTTCATCTGAAAAATATGTTCTGTAAGGATAACATACTGATAAGTAGAATTTTGCTTCTTTTTCTTGAAAGTTTCCTGGTATCACGTTTGCTTTGAATCTATCAAATGCAAAAAAGTCCCCTTCTCCTTCAGGATAGACATATGATTTTCCATTCAACATTATTACTTGGCCTTTTTCTATGTATGATCCTGAAATTGCTGATTGAAGTTCAGGTTTTGAAACTATAGAATTATCTTCGAAGAGAATCCACTCTATTGCATAATCTCCAACAATATCAAAGGCACCTACATTTTCCATGTACATTTGTACATCAAATTCTCCTCCTTCATACGTTTCTTTTGGTGGTGCATCTTTTAGGAAGTTAAGAAGTATTCCATCTGTTCCTGTATGATAATCCACACTTTGCTTTGCTGTTCCAAAATTACCAAATGTAAAAGCTCCTCGAGTGCCACTGCTACCAATAGTGCAACCTGCTATAAGTAAAAGGGAAATGACTAAAATGATAAGTAATGCTTTGTTCATGCAATAACCTCTATTGATGTTGCTAGTGTTGTTTGATAATAATAATCCACACTAAATAATAATGTTTGTGGTGACCAGAGGCTAAGTTCGGGCAAAATGTCTTCTAAGTATCTTTCGTCAAATCCTAAGTCGCAACTAATTGTTGTAAATGCTTCCCATTGTTCAACTCCTTCTACAATATCATATAGCCATCGTGATCCTTCCTCTCTATAAGTAAGTTCTACTCTTTCTGCTCCAAAGTCACAAGATTCTAAAAGTATTCCTTGCGGCAGATCAAATGATGCTTTTCTTACGCGTTCTAATTTTTGAGGATTCTTTCCTGCTATTTGAGGATGTAATTGGAATCGCAGTGTTGTTGGATATTCTGAAGGGTTTTCTTTGTTAACAAGTATTGGCATTTCTAGGGCATCTCCTCTACCTGCATTGCTCACACCTATAATTAGTGGTCCTGGACTTGTGTATGCTATATCAGATCCACCCACATATTTTTCTGGTGTAAGGCCTGTTCCTGAATCTCGTGATTGACGCGTTAATGGTTCTTCAAGTGATGTTGCCATAAATTTTAGAGGTACATCGACTGTTGATTGAAATGAATAAAGTGCGATTACTTCCACGAGATTTTGACCTAACGGGAGTGATTCAAAATCACAACGTACTCGAGGATTTTTTGAGGCTGAAACATCCACAAAAGGATAATCGGTTTCTGCATAAGTATTTCCTGATTTACAAAGAGTGAGTATTTGTATTGATGTTGGTGCATTAGCTTCATAACTTACATCAAGTCGTATAGGTTCATCGGCATGAAATTGGGATTTGTAAAAATAAGCTTCCGCTATTTCTACACCTATATGTTCGTTTGTTCGTTGCACTTCCCCAGCAATATAATTCCCTTCTCCTTTTAGTTCTTGTCCTGTTATCCACGCTTTAAACATATCCATCACATTAATATTTTTTGCTGCTACTTGCGCTTCAACTTGTCCTTGCTCCATATCTGTTTGAAGATTTGAGCTGTTCACATACCCATACAAGTAAAAACTTGATAATAAAAGGAGAACCAATATGGCTATTGCTGTTACTCCTCTACTACCTATTACACCCAATAAATGTAAAACATAAAGTCCTGTTCCTACTACAAATAGTATAAGACCTAAGACCGCATTGTTTCCTATATATTTTGCTAGGACTGCTGTTCCTTGTAACATGTATGTAAATACTAAATTCAGAACGAAGAATATGATAAGTCCTGTCATTTGTTTTTGATCAATAAAACCCATCGTTTTTGCTAAAAATAAGAAGATGAGTATTACTATCATAATTACTATTTTTCCAGTGGTAAATCCTCCTGCTAATGAGATTGTAAAAAAAGACATTCCAGGAATAAATATCCCTACTGGTCCAGTAAACATAATAAACATGGATAAAAGAAAGACAACAAGTTTTTTTGCGTCAGATTCTAAGTGTGCTTTGTTTATAGAGAACTTCATTTTTTTTGAAGTAATTTCTCCTCGTAATTTCTTATCAATATCAGCTAGTTTTTCTTGTGCTGCTTTTCCTGCAGCGTCTGTTTCTCTTTTTGCTCGCGCGCCTGATTGTTGTATTAAGTGTATTTTTTTATCTTCGTATGTTGCTGCAATTACTGTTGGAGGATAAATTCCTGGCATAATTTTTCCACCAAGTATTTCGGGGAGGTAATCCACTATCGGATCTAAAACTAGCCCTAAACCTAATGTGAGGACACCAACAAAGTCCCATACAACTCCGACTGTTGCGTCTATAATGTAAAAAAAGAATATTTTTCCAAAAGCTACAAGGTCAAATAAAAGTATGCAGGGGATTATCCAAAATATGAGGTTTGCTATAAATCCAAAAAGAGCTCCGACAAATGGTATCATTCCTAAGGCAGAATCTATTGCTCCTGAAAGTCCAATACCTATCATTCCTGTATAAAAACTAAGTAAACCATGTGGTCCTGAACGTATTTTTTCTGACCGACGATTATGTGCTCCAGCTATCTTTTCTGTTTTTTCTTTTAATTTAGCAACGACTTCATCTTTTTGTCGTTGCGCTTCTTCTTTCAAATGATTTGTTTCTTCTTCTTGACGTGCTCGTTCTTCTTCACTTATTTCAGTATTTAATTCTGAGTTTGTTGATTTGTCAATAGAAGTTGATTCTGATGGTGCTGGACTCGTATTTTGATTTTGATTTGAAGGAGGACTTTGTGTTGGCGCCTGCATCTTTTGTTCGTTTGCTAAAATCGTTTTTTGATCTTGTTCAATATCTTTTTGAGATTTTTCTATATCTTTTTGTTCAGTCGATATTTCAGCTTCTTCAGATTCTATCTTATTTGACCAGGAAGAATTATTTAGAGAAGAAGTAGACTTAGAACCACTAGCAAATTGTTCAGCTATTTCTTTATCAGCTATAGCTTCTAATCTAGCTTCTATTGCGCCTTCACTTGGCAACACATCTTTAGCAGATGTCAAACCTTCAGCTATCGCACCTTTGTTTTTCGATATAGTTTTAACAACTTTCGAACCAACTTCTGCAACTCCGTCTAACGCACCCATTTTCTTTTTTGTTTGGAAAGTTTTTTACAAATACCTTTTATTAAGGACATGCATAATTATTATTCGATTGCTACTTTTATTTGAGCAATTGCTATATCTCTTCGCGGTTGTATTTCAACAGAATTAGTTCCTTCCCGAACAAACTGGTTTATGTTCCGTTGCACAAGCATACTGTATGTGTCAACAGGTAGTTCTTTGCCATTTATGACAAAATCTACTCGTTTGTAATCTTGATTTGCAAAGTATATTTTGAAGAGAACATCCACTCCTGCTTTTAGTTCTTTTTCGCCGTCAGAGTTTATTGTTTCAGTTGGTGCTGGACAATTTGGCCTATAGTTATCTTTATCATGATAATCATCAGGGCAAGCTGCACATTCCGAAGGCGTTACAATTGTTGTACATACACTATCCATTCCTGTAAAGGGTACATCATCACACCAAAAAGCATTATCTATTGTAAAACAGCAGTCTTTATCGTATTGATAATCACATCCTGTTGGACAAAAGTCATCAGTATCATCTCCACAAACACCTTCTAAATCTTCAGGGGGGTCACCAGATCTATCTTCATAACCACTAAGACAATCATCACCCTGATTTGCTAAAATCATGTTAACGCAGCGGTCTCTAGGATTATCTGTTCGAATATCACACCAATAATTTCTATTTGATTCTTTGAAGCAACAATCTTTATCTTCGTATGCTTCACAATTATCTAAGCAAATTCCGTCTACTTTCCCGCAAAAAACTTCGTCGTCTTCACCGTCTGTGAAGAGATCTTCGTCTAGTTCAAAATAATATAAGGGGTATTGCGCGTCTTCTAAATCTGATTGTAATTCAACCATATCAATAATGTAAGATCCTTTGTCTGAAACAAATTCTATTTTGTTTTCTCCTTGATCTAAAACTGATTTATCTAATGAAATAAAATTTTTTAGTCCGCAATCAGGAACTCCATGATACACTTGTTGATTATTTACAGTTATGTCTATTCTTCCAA
Organism: uncultured Methanosarcinales archaeon; assembly: GCA_964517565.1. Taxonomy (GTDB): domain Archaea; phylum Nanobdellota; class Nanobdellia; order Woesearchaeales; family SKGA01; genus SKGA01. The sequence continues at coordinate 23,872 of CAZFEG010000004.1, read as the reverse complement.
CATTTGTGTTTGAACAATCTGGATAGAATTGAAAGACTGCAGATTCTAAATGTTTATATTCACTTTCTGCCAAATATACTTTTTGCATATTGAAACTGTTTGATGAATCTGTAATGTCTCCTGTCACAAGAATGTTTTCAAGTTCATATTGATTAACCGACCAAAATGCAAATCCTGGTGATGATACTGCAAAATAAAGTACGTTGTTTTGTTTTAATAAATCAACTGGTAAGACAAGCGGACTTGGCGTACCTCGTTCTAGTTCTCCTTCAAAAATAAGAATTCCATTTAGATAAATTTTTAATGCTCCGCTAGGTTTATCAACATTGAATGATAGTTTGACATTCTCTGTTGCTTTCGGATCTATTTCAAATCGCATTTCTTGGAATTTTTTTTCAAACGCTGAATTTTTTATATAAAATGATGAAACTGAGCTTATGAGTTCTGCATCTGTTAGCGTGTATATTGTGAATGTTGAAAGTTCGTGAATAATTTTATCGTCTTTGACATAATCAATATATCCTACTCGTTCGTTGAGTGGTGTTGATCCTATGAGATGAGAATATCCTGAGGATGCCGAATTTGGCGTTCCAGGAATAGTTTGGCCTTCTAATAATGCTGCTCTATCTGCAGGTGGTAAAAAAAGCAAGTAGAAAACAATAACTATTGTTATAAGCAAAATTAAAAACGCCGCGCCAGAAGCATTTGATGTTGTTTCGCCCGCGCCTTTCGTTGATTTGAATAATTTGAAGCTCATACTTGAATTTGTAACAATTACAGTATTTAAAGCTTATTGTTCGTGAAGGGAAAAATCACCTTTAAAACAAAAAAAATAGCTAAATTGTTACTACTTATTAGAGAACTAAGGTAGCCATAGTTTTTTGTCTTTAATTTTTTCTGGCAAATACGTATCTATCACAAAATTAAGTCCGTGCGCTGCAAACGCCTGCTGTTCTACACGAACTTTGAGTCTATTCATTTTTTGCAAGGCTTTCTGCCAATCTTTATGTTCTTTAAAGAACGGATCGTTTTTGAGCATGTCTTTAATTTTTTTTATGTCGATATCTTTGAGGGGGTGAGTTGGCAAATCATATTTTTCAATATCATTAGGTGTTACGCCTATAAATACTGCTTTTGGAACACAAAAAAATTCGTTAATGTGTGCTGCGTTTCCACTTCCCACTTTAAGAGTTCTGTAAATATTTCCATACCCATAGGGGTCGCCGTCCGTAAAAACATAAACGGGCAAGTCTTTTTCATCAGATAATTTTCTAATAAATCTTCTGCAGGCTCTTGTTGGAACTCCGCTCATCGCTATAAGAATACAATTTGATGTTTTCCAAAATTGATGTTTGTTCAGTCGTTCAAATGCGCCTTGAGTTTCTATTGCTAGAATAAATTTTGCTTTTGTTTCAAATCGTAAATGTTCAACTGATGAGGGAATAGAGTATGCTCCTGCCCCGAATTTTGTACAGTCAATTTTTAAGTCTTGTTTTGTTGTAAAATCATTATCTACAACAACTAATTCTCCAGCAACAGAACCACCATGTTCACCTGGTATAAATCCCATTTTTTCTCTGTTTATGCCGAGCATTGCTTCAATGTCATCCATCACACTATCTGATTCTGGTTGTTCAGCAAAGCGTGCATCTCCCCAGTTTTTTGAAACATAATATGCTTCTCTTTTTGTTGCAGTATCGTCTGCTTCTATGAGTTGTTTTGAGAGACCCATCATTCGAAGAGTTTGTGCGAAAGATTTTATTGTTGAAGCTGTAAGTGTTCTTTGTTTTACTTTGTCAAGCATGCGAAAATAACCTTTTTTTGTGTCAAATACAACGTTTGATAATGACCTAATAGGTGTTTGAAGTTCTGGTGCTTCATCTCGTTTAATTGTTGTAAGTAATCGTCTCGCGATTGCTTTTATTTTATCAGGAACTAATTGGTCGTTACTCATGATGATTCACCTTCTTCGTTTTCAGTAGATTCATCTGTCTTTTTTTCTGGTTCGTCTTTGCCTATTTTTGCCCATTCTTGATCATATTCAGTGTTCTTTGTTGGATCAAATTCTACATCATCCATTTTCCCACGTTTATGTTCTAAGATTTGTTCTAAGTGTCGAACAATTTCTTCTTCGTCAGCCGTATCCAGACCTAGAAGTTCTTTAATGCCTATTGCGACATGAGACATATATTTTTGAATGTAACTTCTTTTTTTGAGTTCTTGTTTCACACGAGATTTTTTTGCTGTGTATTTTGCTAGCGACCGTCCCGCTTCTTGGAGTGCGAGTCGTATTTCTGCGAGTATTTCAGGATAATGTGCTATTGCTTCTTTACTTTCACTTGTGAAAGGAACCCATACTGATGAAAGATGCACAACCACAGTTAAGGGACCTACAGGAAGTGATCCGTTTGATTGGTTAAGTCCATAGGATTTCCAATTCATCCCTGTTATTGCTTTTGTAATTCCACATGCGCCTTGTTGGAAAAGAAGAGGTACGCGGTTAGCAAATCTCATAATATTGCACTGTTTATCTTTTGGTTGAAATCCTCCGTATGCCAGCGCAACTTCTACTTGGAAAGGGTTTCCTCTATAAACTGCAGGTGCTCGAGTTACTGAAGCATAGAATTCTGCATTTATTTCTTTTTTTATTCCTTTTTCTAATAGTTCTGAGGTGATTGGTGAAATGCAATCTGGAGATGGTGTTTGAATTTTTACTTGTTTAATTGCTGCAACAATTTTCTCTGCTTCGACATGACCTAATTTTTTTGGTTTTGCAGTTGGTAAGAACCGTGAATGTTCACATATTTCTTTTGCAACTTTAGGACTTACTTTACTAAATTCTGATGTTAAGAATTGTTGTAAAGTTTTTGCACTTGTTTGCTCAAGCATTTTTGCAAAGACGCCTAATTCCACACCATAAGGGTGAGGTTTTATTTCTGTTGCTTCTCTTGGTAATTCATCCGTTGCTCTTGGGAAAATTATTTGTTCTGCTTTAGGATTTGTATAAATTATTGTTACGTGAGGATTGACAACGGCAGTCTCTTTCAAGTATTCATCGACGCTTTGACTTCCTCGATTGTACGAACCTTCTAAGTCTATTTCTACTTTTGTCCCATGATCTTTAGACCATTCTTTTTCTTTACTAAGAACAACTTCAGGTTTATTTCTTGAAGTATCTATTTTTAATTCTACGTAATGTGCTGGTTCTCCCGCTCCAATTTTAGATATAACTCTAGCTGCGCGTCCTGTTGTGAGCTGCCCATACATAACACTTGCACTAATTCCTATTCCTTGTTGCCCTCTACTTTGTTTAAGGCTGTGGAATTTACTTCCATAAAGTAATTTTGCAAATATTTTTGGAATTTGTTCTTTGACGATGCCCGGGCCATTGTCTTCTATAATTATACGGAATCGATCATTTGACATATCAATTATTTCTACATGTATTTCTGGTAGAATCGCTGCTTCTTCGCAAGCATCAAGAGAATTATCCACTGCTTCTTTGATTGAGGTAAGTAGTGCTTTTCGTTTATTGTCAAATCCTAATAAATGTCTATTTCTTGCAAAGAATTCTGCAACGCCTATGTCTCTTTGTTTTTCTGCGAGCTCGTGCGCTTTATGTTTCTTTCCAGTTGTTGAGTTTATTTCTGAAGAAGTCATGCTTCAAATGAAAAAGATTCTTCTTTTAAATATATCGGTCTTCAAGTAAATATTTTTAAAGAAATAGACTAATAACCTTAGCTGATAAAATCATTAATACCTAAAGTTGAGAGGTTTTCTGCAATGCTTCTATTTGATAAATTCATTTCAGGAGCTGTTTTTCCTGCGTATTCTAAAAGTTCTTTTGGATCTTTTGATTCAATATAGCTTGTTATAATTGCAAATTGTGTGAGTTCTTTGCAAAGTGCTTTGTTTTCTGGCAATCTCACTTTGTTACAAAGTTCTGGTTTTCCTGAGAGTACAAACTCTAAATAACAATCATCTTTCCGTCTAGTATCTTGTATTGATGAGCAGAATTGCGCATCATCTGTAGATCGAGCTACATGAACATAACACTGCGATTGTAAAAGAGGATCATTAACAAGTGCACAGTAATCTCCTGCAATGTATGAATTTTCTTCTGCAAGTGCTTTATTAAGATTTGTTTGATCTTGGAGTATATTTGTTACTTGATTATTAAAATCAGTAGCTTGCTCTTGAAGTGGTGAAGAGGTGTTTGAATCCGTGGATTCAGGAGTAACAACTGGTTTTTCTTCAGGGATGATGCTAGGAGGTTCTATAGGTTCTAAAGGAATATCTTCTGCACCTACAACAAACGGTTTATCCGCGTGTGCTTCCGTATTCTTATAATTTGCATAAACATAAAGCGAATATGTGCCATCTTCTAGTCGAGAGGGTATGCTTACAGCATAGGTAAAACCTAATGTTGATTGGAATGCCCTCATTGAACCTTCTTCGTGCACTATTTTTCCTTGTGCGTTTTTAATAAAATATTTGAATTGTATGTCAACAAGGCCTGGATCTCCTAAGTTAGTAAGGTGTACTGATACATCTAAATCTTCTCCTGGTAAGATATGGCTCTGCATATTTTCAATTGTTATATCTAATAGCTTAAAATCATCTGCTGAGTTCATACCTGTTTGTAAAAAATAGAATCCTCCTCCAGTAATAATTATGATTGCTAAGAACATAATACCGATTTTCATAACCGTTTTTGATCCAACATCGTGTTTATGTAAAATCGTTTGTGGTAGTTGTCCTTGGTAATATTGCTTATTTATTTGGGAAAAGGCGCGCTCTAATTTTTTTTCTGCATATCCTTGTGACTGAAGGTAATCAAATATTTGTTGTGTGTTGTATCCTTGTTGTAAGCTTGAAAGAATGTATGAACTGAGTTCCCCATCAGAATTTCCTTTATTTGAACTTGTTGTCTGCGGTGAAGTTTGTGCTTGAATGATTGATTGTGGTGAAGGTGACAAGGAAGTTTCTTTTTGTTCTGTTTGAGAAAATGCTGCTTGTAAAGCTTCTTGAGTATATCCTTGTGATAATAAATATTTTTGCAACTGCTCTTTAGTATAGCCTGCTGCGAGTTGCGTATTCAAGTATTCTGTTAATTGATCCATTTTATGAGCTCATAGTTGTTATAAGAGGAACAAGTTGTGATCTGAATTGTATGGAATATTTCCCGACGTCCCCAATCATCGACAAAGAATCTATATCTTTTGGTGGTGGAAATTTTATTGCATAGAAAGTTATGCTATTATTTGTATATGTTGTTTCAACTGATAAAAGCCAAGGATATGTTTCATTAAATTCTATCCCTCCCCACATTGCTGGTGTTATATTTATTGGTTCGTCAGGTATGTACCTGTCTTCTTCTGATAAAAAGAGGCAGTCAATTCCTGAACAAATTCTTTTACTGTTTGCAGGTATGACAACACCATTCATATCTAAGAGTATTCCTCTCATTTCGTAGCGTCCCGGAACAAGATCAACCATATTCCACGTTTGCGATCCGTTAAATAAAGTTACTTGAGTGTATGGTGCTGGTTTTCCTGGAGTTAATATGCGTTGAAGAGTAAAGAAAACTTTTTCTGTTTCATTCATTTCTCTTTCTTCTAAATGATATGATGTTACAGTAATGCCATCATCATTAAAATTGAATTGGTGTCCTGTCAAAGCATCTCCTGCTTCTCCTAGAGCCATCCAAGGATCTGTTGTTTCTTCTGCAACCATTTCTAAGATTTTTATACTTACGTTTTTCGATTCTAAAGGATAGAGTTTTTTTTGTCCTAAATGTTTTGTTTCATTTTGATGTATGGTTAAAGGTTCTACATATTCATAGTATCCTTTTTTTCTAAGAGATAAATAACCATTTTGCACTAAAGGAGTGTATGTGGTAAATGATGAGACTTCAGGTTCTGTTAGTTTTGTTAATCCAAGGTAAGCTATAGCATATGAACCAACACCTAGACGAACTTGCACATCTTCTAATGGTTCATTTGTTTTTGCGTCATATGTTTCTACAGTGATATTTCCTGAAACTCTTTGGTTATAATTTGTAAATAAAGAGATGTCTGGGAATTGTTCTTGTATGTTTCCTTGAATATCCATTACTGTTTGGCTTGCCTCCCAGTTAGGATAGTGTTCTCCAACTAAATTTGCTGTTACTTGTGATGGGTCCCAACTAAGCGGTCCTTTTCCTTGTGCATAGTCTTTCCATCTTAAATTCTTTTTGATGTTTGATTCCAGTGCGAATAAAAATGTAAAATCTTTTACTTCAGGTGATAAATTTTCTCGTCGAAGTTCTACAAGAACAGGATAACTCACGTCATAAAAGAATTGGTATCTTGTTTCTGGTTCTGGTGCCAACATTTTTGGTTGAAATCCATCTGATAAATCTCTTGTTGTTGGTACAATAAGGTTTCCTTGTGATGGTGATACTTTGCTATAAACTGATTCATCCATAAATATATGTGTTATTTCTGTTGTTGAATAATTTATTGTGACATTATTTTCATCAACAAATATTGGTAGTCGAAATGATTCATAAAATGCTTTTTCTTGTTCGTCAAGCGCTCCAAGATCCATGTTTTCATCGTTTTTTGTTCCTCGTATTCGTAAAGCTGGTATGTATATGGCAAAAAGGTTTTTTAAACTATTTGCTACCATGCTTTGTTCCCAAGAGACTTTTACAAAACTAGATTCTCGCCATATAATTGGTGGTATTGCTGTAAAATCTGGTCGCCCATAATAACTAATAAGTGTGAGTGCAAGATTTTCTAAGTATTGATTTTCTGCTTCTGCTTGCGCTATTTGTGAAGCAAGAACATACATTTCTTGGAAGGGAACAGGTATGCTTACTAAATAAGATTCTATTTCTTCAGTAGATGCACCGTCCATATTAACTGAAAGAGGTAATCTTGTTTTTACTAAAACTTCTTCAGGCAAATAAAGTACTTCTGTTTGTGAATCGTTAAGAATAGTTATGTCTGCACCTATAAATTCTAAATCAGAAAAGTTGTTTAAGCACTTACGTAAGTTTTCATCAATAAATTTTTCGTGTTGGCTTCGTATTTCATCTAGTGTAGGTATAGGAAGTACTGGTTGTAAATTATCTGTTTCAACTCTTGCTTTTGAGTGAAACCAATAAGGTACAAAACTTTGTTCTGGTGTTTGTGAAAGTGCAAGCCCGTCGCTATCTAAAATATTTTGTTCGTCGTAATTAAATGATTTATAGGATGTCACGCTGAGCGGATCAATATATCCTCCGTGTTGTCCTAGTTGATGTAGTCCTTGTAATCCTATTTGAAACATGCAAGCTTGCATATATTGCTGTATAGGTCTATACGTTTCATCAACGTCACTTACTGATTGTTTGAATACTTCAAGATCACTTTCTACAGCGTTCGCTCTTAGTAAGAAAAATAATGCAACTCCAAGTAGTAGAACAAGACCTACTATGACAAATATTGTTACTTGACCCCTTTTTGAAATTTAATCACACCTCTTTTGTGTATAATTCTTTTGTTAAAGTAAGCATATACATCTCCCTCAAGATGTAAAGTATAAAACCGATTATGGAAAGCACCAACACAGAAAATGCTGATCCAAGTAATAGACATAATATAATAAGTGGAGATATTACTAAAAACACAGCTATTCTCAACAGTCTTGTGAAGAATCCTGCAAGTAGGAGTGCTTCGAATATATGTTTCGATTTTCCTGGTAGTTTTTTAAAAAATAATTTTCCTGTAAAATAATAGAGTGTTGGTTCCATTAAAAGTATTAACCCATACGCCACAAGCAGCACAAGGAGTGGCATCTTTGTTAGTTGCGTGAATAAAAATAAGAGTACAGTAAATAAAACATACACAAATACATGCACTAAGAATAACTTAATAATGTTTTTTCTTATTATTTTTATTTTGAAAATCTTTTTCCAAATCGCTGCTTCGCGCAGAGTTCTAAATAAACTATACAATATAATAAAAACAAAAATCGCAAGACCTACCAAAAATAACGTATTGTTTAGGTCTTCACCTATTTCTGCAAGTACTAAACCTTGTTCTTCACTGACATCTCCTGTTTCTTGAAAACTTGGTTTGAGATCGTTGAGCAAAAAATCTTCGTATTGTGTAAGTTCTCCTATTGGTTTTGCAAGCATACCTACAGCAATAAAGATGCTAAGCAAAGAAAGAAGAAGAAACACTATTCCAATAATAAATAAAAATGATTGTGGATTTTTTCGAAGTAAGAAAAGCGAGTTTAACGATACGCCAAAAGCGCCCGGACTTTTCTTTTTTGAAGAAGAATGTGGCGTAGCAGCAGTTTTTGTTTTTTGCTTTGATTTTGATGTAGTTTGTGGTTTTTTATTTGTTTTCGATTTTGTTGAGGTGTTCACTACTTTTTTCATAGATTTTTTTGAAGACTTCGTTTTTGAAGATTTCGTTTTTGTTGTTTTTGCTGTTTTTTTCTTCATTTTTTATTCCATTAATAGTTTTTATCTAACCTATAATTTGTACAAAAGGTACTTCAAAATAGTTTCCTTCAAAGTTTATTCTTGCATGCGTCAGATGATCGTCTCCAACCCAAGAATAATATCCTGCATCACCACGTCCTTGCGGCGCGATTCTTTGTTCCTGCAACACAGATTCCCCGCTTGATTCTTTTATTACTGACAGTGTAAAACTCACATTTTTTGTTACTGATTCAATATACCATGCGATTTCGTTTTCAAAATAATCTTCTTCATAATCATTGCTTCGTTGTGATGCTTGGAGTGTTAAAGTCATTCCAAAAATAAACGGGTCAAGTGATGATGGTGCGTTTTTTCCAGTCATTGGTTGGATTTCTGATGTGAGTTTTTGTTCGCATTGTTGCAATTCCCAAGGTTCTAATGGATCCCATCCTGGTATAATATACTCCGATCTATCTGGAAGAAATTGCCCAAAACCTAACATAGTGCTTTCAAGTAAACGATTCCATGTTGAGTCCCAAGTACCATTCTCTGCAATAACAGCAGTAAAAGAACCAAGTATAACTAAAGAGAATACAAGTATAATTACGAGTATATGCTGATTTTTCATACTAATGGTGCCCCCTCAGCTGTTGTAATTCCTTCACAGAAATTCGTTCCTTCTGGTTCGAGAGGTCCTGCTGCATAAGGATTATTAAGTATGTCTTCAAAATCTTTAAAAGATAATGCAGATCCCAATAGATCACATAATACTATTTCTATATTATCAGGATCAATAAGTTTCGAAGGACAATTATCTCGCGTTCCTAAAGATGATTTTTCATTACTGCCACAAGCTGCGCGGTATATAAGATATGGTGATGATGAAATGAGCATATCAACTAAACCCTCTCCAATATTATCAAATAAAATTCGTTTAGTCATAGCACCCTCATAATATAAACAACTACTCACATCGTAAGCAGAATCACAACCTGTTGTTGGTAATCCATTTGCTGCAGTATCTTGGACGCATGCATATTGTCGACATAAAAGTTGTTTGTTTTTATTATAATTATATATTACACCAGGATTACAAATACAAATATTTGCATAATTAATATTTTTATAGGGGTTAATTATCCAATTATCACCTGCAATATTTCTCGCATTATTTTCCCTAACTAATAAGTCTGATTGGTATTCATTTGTTCCAAATATTTGAGAATCATAATTAGTGGAAGAGGATGTTGGATCTGGAGAAACTGATGAAGAACCCATTGCTTGAACTCCACTTACACCCACAGTTATCGCAGAAGCAATTCCTCCAGGACTGCAAACACCACAAGAATAAATAATACATCCAATTTTTATGAACATACCAATACCTGTACTTAAATTTCCTTGAGGCCATATTTTTGTCACATAACCAATATACTCATGAAGCGCACTACAAACAGTGCTCCAAGCAGTATCAATTGCTGTAGCTATAGCTTCATTCCAACTAAATATTGCGCGAGCAACTAAAAAAACCAGATACACAGCTGATTGAACCATCCCCAAAATATCTGCTGCCATCGTTAAATATCCTGCGATGTCACAAATCATTTGAAGTGTTTTATGCCATTTCATTCGCGAATCTATTTTTCCTTGTAAGTCAGATATTTCATCAGCCAAGTCTTCTAGTTTGTCTGTTGTCGCGTCAGTTATGGTTCCTAGTTCTAAACTTGTTGTAGTTACTTCTACTGAGAACTCTTGTTGTTCTGGTTTAATAAATCGCAATGAACCTTTTTTTTGATATACTTTTATTGTGCAGTTCACTGAAGTTTGTGGCGGTATGTCTATATCTGTTCCTAATCCACCGAAGGGTACAACTAAAATTGGTTGTCCTCTATTTGCACTTATTCCTTGTTGATCTAAGAAATCATATTCATTGAGAATGTATGGTTCTCCTCCTCGTAAGTCCGTTCCTACACATCCGTTTGTTTCTATATCAAGTATGTTTATTTTGCTTGCTATTGATGATTTTAATTTGAAGTCTAAAGGTATGTATAATTTTATTGGCATTTGGCTTGTGATTCTTCTATCTACAGAAAATGATTTTTGTGTTGTTATTGATGTAATAAATTCTGGTTCTATTTCTGATTCTGATTCGCAAACTTCCATTTCTAGAGGTATACTTATTTCGTTTCCTGCTAAATCTTGTACAAGTATATTCACCATTTCTAGTTCAGGGTAAGATACAAATCCTGACATTGAGAGCGTACAAGCAAAGGTTCCTGCATCAGTTTTTTCACACCATTTTTCAAAATATTCTATTGAAGTAATGTTTTTTGGTTCTGCTACAATTCTTAATTTTGATGATCCTGAGTCCGTTACATTTATTGTTAGTTTTGTTGTTTCTCCTGCGACAGGACATATTTGTGAGTTTCTTAGAGGTGTAATATTTATTGGTTTTTCATTGTCTATGGAAATTATTGATGAGAGTTTTCCTTTGAGCGCTGTTCCCATAATGTCTGTTGTTGGATGTGTGAGTACGACTCTTCGTCTCACATTATGTGCTTCTATATTTACCGGAACGTAAGCAAAACAATCTGCTGATTCCCATGATCCATTTATTGTTTGTATACAAGTTGCTGCTCGCACTAAAGGCAGAAAATCCGCTAGCTCACTTGTTGCGAGAGTTATTTGTTGTGGTGTAAGTCCTGCATCTGCACCTATGATTGATATTTTGTATTCCACCATTCCTTTTTTTGCATAGCACAAACCTTCATCGTCACAATGCTTTTCAACAGGGTTAAAGTAAACAACTTCTCCTTGTTTTTCTGTAAGTTGGAATGTGTGTTGAATTGTTTTTGTTGCGATATTTCCATATCCATCTTCTGCATATACAGGGATGTTAAGTTGTCCTTTCCCAGGATTAAGTTGTATATTTTGTACTGTGCATTTTTTCTTTAATCCTTGAGATATACAGCTTGCTGTAAGGTTTTTATAAGAATCTTTGAGAAGAGGGTTTTGTGTGAAATCTCTTAAGTCCAATCTTACGTGTGACAGGTTTGTTTCATCAATAGTTACTATCACATTTACTACTGGCGCAACTTCAGGATGTGCTGAAATTTGTGTGACTATGAGGTCTCCAAAGACTACCGTAAAGTCATCTTGGATTTCTGGTTTTTTGAAATCAATGGTATATTCTTGTGTTTGATATGTTTTGAATTGTCCAAGTGCATCTGTCGCGGTGAGAATAAAATTCATTGTTCCGCTGAGTCCATCTACTGATACAGGGAATTGGTCTTGTAATTCGCATGGTCGTCCAAAGATAGTTTTTGTAAAAAGAGATTCGCTTTCAGTTGCTATTTCTATTGTTTGAAGTCCCGCACAAGATATAGGGTTTGATCCAACTGCTGTATCCATAACATCGTATTTAACTAAGAGAACTCCATTTCCTGGTGTTGCGTTTACGTTTCTAAAAGTTGGTGCTTTATTATCTACAAGAAATGTTTTTTCAAATGTTTCTGGTATTCCGTCTTCTTGTGAAAATGTGAGTGTGTGTTCTCCTGAATTTAATGTTCCTTCTTCAAAAATATGCGTGCAATACTGTATGTTTCCTTGTTGTGCACAGCTCATTTCATATGATTCTTGTCCTCGCATTATGCTTATTGGGCTTTCTGCTGTTGCATTTACAAGGGTGACATCTGTTGCTAGTCGTACTCCTTCAACGCCTTGGCTTCCACTAACTTGTACAGAAAATGCTGAAACTTGTAGAGGAATGATAATTAATAAGGAGAGAACTAAATAGATCATAAAACTTGCTTTGTTTTGTAAGAACCTCACAACTTGTTTTATAAACGGCTTTGTTTAAATATGTTTTGGCTTAAATTGTCTATAAGAAAGGATTCTAAAGTAAAAAGTGCATTATTAAAGTCTCACAAAGCTAGAATCATGGATTTATCTTCAGAATTTTTAATTATTCAAAAAAAGTTAAAAGGCTGTTCTGTCCATCATTTTTTGTTGTTTTTGATATTTTTCAAGCCATTTGTAGATTGTTGCGTGTGGACTTCCTGCAAGAAGACTTTCTAGTGCTCGTTTACAGACCGATACATTATCGCAAAATCCTATTATTGCTACAGTTTTTCCATATACGCTAATGTTTGTGTCTGTGAATTCTTCTATTGTTTCTCTTGCTTTTCCTGCTTTACCTATAACTCTACCTTTTAGACGTATAATTTGGTTTTGTGATTTGACAAAGTCGGAAAGTTGTAATAATTCTAGAACATAGTCTTGTTTAAAGAGTCTTGATGCAATTTCAGGGTTAAATCCTCGTCCTACTGCTTTAATAATGTCTTTGAGAAGGTAAAGTTGTACTGAGTCCGTCCCTACTAATTGAACGTCTCCTTCTTGGGAGTCAATGTTTATTTTGGTATTTGTTTGTTCTTCGAGCTCTTTTTTGATTATCCCGTCCTTTCCAATGAGGATAGCGATGCGTTCTTTGGGTATTTTTAGCTCGTAGGTATATTCATCCATCGATGTAAGAAATGAGGTTTTGTTTTTAAACGTTATTAAAAGTTAGTTCGCAAGACAAGAGCCCAAGATTGATATTTATGGTCTTAATTTGATCGCTTATTTTCCTACAACTGAGTTATATACTGTTTTAGAGTCTAAATCTAGTCCTCGTCTATTAAAAAATGAGCAAATAATGTTCACATCCCTTTTGAGAAGTTCTGGAGCATTTGAAGAATCTGTTGGTGTCATTTGTGATAAATCTATGAACACTACTTTTCCTTGTTGTATAAGAATGTTATATTCTGAAAGGTCTCCATGGACTAAGCCTCCTTTAAAGAGTTTTTTTACACCATCAATGACGTCGTCAAATGTTTTTTGAGCGTTTTCTAGTTTAACATCTTTTAGTTTTTGAGAGACCTTGTCACCGTCATCAATGAGTTCCATAAGAACAATATTATCTTTACAAACAATAGGTGTTGGTACACGCACTAATTCTCTTGATTTGAGTAAATTTCTATATTCTCTTTGTGTCCATGCAAATATTATTTTCCTTCTTTGACCTTTAAGAGAAAGGTATCTTGGATCTTGAATAATGTATGAAAGCATTTTGTTGAAATTGCAATTTTCTAGTCGATAGATTTTTACTGCAATAAGGTCGTCATCTTTTGTCCGTGCTATGAACACATTTGCTTCTTTTCCTAGAGCTAGTGATGATTCTAGTTCTTCAAAATAGCCTTGGCTGGAGAGCTTTCGCAAGTTAGCTTCTGTAAACTTATCAAATACATTCCCATAAGTTTTCCATTCTTCTCGAGATCGGTTAATAACCATGTAATTCCAAACAGTAAATCTCCTTTTAAACCTTTGTTAAGAATAATAAAAGAGGATCAGAAACGAATCAGGGAGGGAATCATACGAACAAAGAGAGTATGCGCAGGAACGAAGTGACAGCGTGTTCAAATCCCCAAACTAGAACATATAACCAAATTAAGAATGAAAAAATGGGTCGGGAGGGATTTGAACCCCCGACTTCTCCCTCTTCAGGGGAGCGCTCTGCCAGTCTGAGCTACCAACCCATTTAGACTTTTAAGGAGTAAAAAGTGCTTTATAAATGTATCCTTGATTTTCCTTTAGGTAAGATTCTCTTAGCAAATTATGTTTGCATTTGTCCTAGGATTCCGCCTGCAACTACGTTGAAGAGCAATATTACTACAAAAGCCAGTACAGCGTATAAGACTGCTGATTTTGTTACGTTTTGTCCTATCGCGTATCTTTTTGATATCACGTCTGGTCCGTTTTCTATCCCATTTCCTATGCTTGTTAGAATATATGCTAATTGTACTACATAGAGTCCTACTACTATTTGGAATTGGTATGTTGGTATTCCTGCTCCTCCAAACATAGACATAAGGTTTCCAGTTCCAACTCCACTCCCTCCGTCCGTACCAATTGTGCTTAATTTTTCTGTTAGTGATCCTAGTATTTTTGTTATCATACTTGTTATTCCTACAACTATTGCAGAGATTACTGGTGTTAGGAATAATACTTGACTTTTCATGCTTGAGATAACGTCTCCCATGAGGTCTTTGAGTCGTTCGTCTACTCTGTGCATTTGTTTAATGTATTCTGCTATATTGAGAAGTGCTTGGCTTGCTACAAGTGGACCTTTTTTACTAGATTCTACAAGTACTTTCATTGAACTTTCTATGAGGTCTGATGGAAAATATACAAGTGCTCCTTTTTCTGTATCAAAGATTGATTGTTCGACACTCATTCCTAGTCGCGTAATATTTACATGTACTAATTTAAAGAATTTTCCTGAGACTGTGTCTTGCATAATTCCTGATACTTTTCCAAATGCAAGTTCTGCAGGTATCCCATCTCCAATTCTGCTTCCTAACTGAAAGAGTGCTGAAGAAAATTCTACTTCTAATTTTTTTGATTGCTTTCGTACTTTCATAATATTTTTTGAACGAAGTGTATGATAAAGCCCTATAGAGTATCCTATAGATAGGGGTATAAGTATTCCCATAAGCATCGCGCCTAGTCCAAAAGGTCCAAGATAATCATCAAGATATTCTCCGTCCGCACTTAATTTTTGACGGTAATTAAGAAATTTATAATCAAATTGTAAATCAGGATCAGCATACACAGTATTTACTATTCGGAAAGCCCCTGTTGATGGAACTCCAAAATCAACTTGTGGTGCCATTGAGTGCCATATGAGTGGCGTGAGTCCAAAAATAAAGAGAACGAGAAAAATCATTACTGCCATATACATTGGTGAAAAGAACATATCTTTTTTTCCAATTTTGATTACTACGTTTTGATATTTTTTTAGACGAGGATTCTTTTTTGTTATGTCTTCATCTCCTGAGCCTCCAGGTCTTGTTGAAAGTATATTTTGTCCCAATAGAAAAACCATTGAAGGTAAGAGAACATTATATATTGCAAACAAATGGTACCATCTAAATGCTGGGAAAAAATTCACAACTAGCGGCAACATAACAAGTGTAAGAATTGGTAGAATAACCCCAAGCATGTTTAGTGTTGTCAGTGGCCCTTTTAGGTTGTGAGCGTAATGCAACATTTTTTCATATGTTTCATCAAGTATAACGTTCAGTGATTTGTCAAGAGTGTTTAATCTTCTATCTGTGCTTGTCTCGTAGAGTGATGATTGTATGAGATGTATACTCTCTACGAATTCCATATTCCATTTTCGCCAAGTTTCTAAATATGCATCCAATGATTCTTTTAGTGAAGCATATTTTTGTGTTTCTACATCCCAAATTACTTTTCGTAAATCTAAAGATAATGGTGGGTTAAGGTGTTCTGCTGCGAAGTTTACTGCAAGTTCTAAGTTTGAAGTATGCCGCATATATGTGACGATATAAAATGTTGCTAGAACCATTTGGTTTGATGCTTTCATTCTCCAGGAATTTGCTAAGAATGATGGTATTTGTTGCATAATAAACATGAGTCCCATTGAAATAAATAAAGATAAAATGAGAAAAAAGGAATTTGGTGATCCTCCTAAACCTATTGGTAGTATGAAGAAGAGAAGGAATGCAATTCCTATAAAAATAAGCGGCATAAGAAACGAAGCACTATAAACTCCTGTTGGTGTTGTATTGAGATGGCAAATTTGAATTGATTCTCTTAATTGTTCTGCTTTTTTTGCGTCTGGTTTGAAAGGAAGTGATTTTTCTGAGAAGATACATATTTGTTCGTATAGACTGTGGTGTTTTGGTAAGTATTGTTTTTTGAATGCGCCGTATGATCGCGTATCAATATTGGATTCGTCTGTTGGTTTTTGTTTACCTGATAACTCTTGATCAAGTCTTTGACGAAACATCTTTGAGACTTCATTAAAACTTGCCTTATCTTGATCCATACATATTTACCTTTTCTTTAAGAGTTGTTGTTCGTGTTGTCGTCGTTTTATTTCTCCTTGCAACCAGTCTTCCCATTCAAATAATGTTCTTTCAGAATTTGCTTTCCCTGTTTGTTTTATTACTTTTTCAATTGTTTTATGAAATTTATCATTTGCTAGTATTACAAAAGGGGCTTCGAGAAGTTCGGGCATAGATTTTTCTTTGCTAATTATTAATATTTTTTCTTTAATTTTTGCTCGTAAAAGAATATTTTCCCACATGGCGTCCCAGTTTCCAGCCCATTCTTTTACATTCGCAGCTATGTCTTTGAGTATTTCACTTTCTCCATTTAGCAGTTCTGGTGTTGGTTCTAGAGTGTCTGTTATTGCATTATATTTCATAAGGTCAACAAATCCTCCTTCTAACCCCGGATCGTCTTGCCAGTCTTTTCTTACTTCTGTTATTTGTAAAACGCGACGCATTTTATGAAGCCCGTCTGCTGATTTTATTGGATTTGCTATAACAATTATATCTGTTGCTTTGAATGATGTTTTTGGTATTCCTATGTCATTAACGAGCCTATCATAAATACCGAAGGGACTATCTCCGTGAATTGTTCCTGCTACAACATTTGCTGCTGCTCCTACTCTCATTGCTTCGTAGAGTGCTTTCGCTTCTCCGCTTCGTACTTCTCCAACTATTAATGCTGAATCTCCGAGTCGCAAGGTACTTCTAATTCCATCTCCTGCACTAAATTCTCCTCCACCTTTGGATAAGGCACTTGCAACTTTTAGTGGTTGTATATTAAAACCTAAATTCCTCATTGCTTTTGTTGGGAGTTCTAATGTATCTTCTATGGTTAGTATTCTGTGTCGTCTCATTATTTCTATGAGTAGTGATGATAAGAAACTACTTTTTCCACTGCTTCGGGTTCCGCATATAAGCATTGTTCGAGATCCGTCTATGAGAAATGATAAGAGGCCTGCAGCTAGAGGACTAATCATTTTATTTTCAAGAAATAATGGAAGAGTCCATGGTTTGTCTCTGTGTCTTCGAAAAGAAAAAGCTATTCCAAATGGGTCTAGTGGTTGAGTTATTGTTGATGTTCTCACACTTGCTCCTGGCAATTCTAGTTCTGTATCGAGGATAGGGTTTGCTTCGTCTAATGGTCGTCCTGATATCAGTCTTAGTTTTGATGCCCAACTTTCTGTATCATTAAGTGTTGGATAAATATTTGTTACACAGTCCTCATAATCGTCATGCACGATAAATACAGGTATTGATCCTGCTGGACTGTTTACCGATATATCTTGCATTTTTTCGTCAGACAGTAATACTTCTATAAGTCCGAAACCTACAGTGTACCTTACAAGTATTCTTGAAAGTTCTTCGAGTTTTTTTTCATCAAGTTTTATTTTGTGATAGATTGCAAGTTCTTCTAGTAAATCTTTTCCAACGTTGTAAAATACTTCTCTCATTCTTGCTGGGTCTGTAAATTCGTCGTTGTCAGGATTATGTTCACTAAGAACTTTCCTTGCTGTATCTAAGAGTTGATAAAGTTCTTCTGAAAGATTAAATTCAGGAGGCATAACGTGATAAATATATTGGACGCTATCTGGTTTTTCAAAAATAACTACTTCTGTTTCACCTATTGAATAATTATCTAGTTCTATCCCATCTTTAGGGTATGCTGCCATAAGTTTTGTGAACATAAAATCTGGTTTAATACTTGGAAAAAATATTTGTCTGTATGCGTCTCTTGAACCTACACGGTACCCTTCCAGATAGGGCTGTGCGACCAGAAGTAATTTTGTTGATTCGAGCATGGAAAGAATATAGTCAACAAGCGAGATATAGTGCTTTTGTCCTTGCAGTATATCTTCATTTATTTCTTTGTCTAATTGTATTTGTTCTCGTCTTCGCACTCTTTTGAGTAGAACATAACATGCCAAAGGATCTTTTTTTAATTCTGCAAAAAGAACATTATGTAGTTCATTATACCTTGCTGCCAAAGTTGTTGATGCAATAGATCTTGCTAATGATGGATAACTAAAGAGTTCTTTATTTCTGACAAGTTTCGCGTAGAGTTTTGCAATTTCTGAAAGAAGAGCTATTTGTGTATTATCATATTCATAATCATGTTTTTGAGAAAAAATTATCCTTGTTGCTCCAGGATTTTCTATAAGTAAATCAATCGCTTCAGACATTGTTATTTCGTCATCTTCAATGGATGGTATTCTGCCTCTATTAAGGTAGTCAACATGTATAACTGATTGATCTCCTTCTCTAATGAGTTCATACTTTAGATTGATTTTCTTAGCTTGGCTTTCTACCACACTCACACCCTTTTTATTTGTTAAGCCACTGAAAAGTAGGTAAGCATAGAACTCTCACCACCTATAAGCATAATTGGTGTTGAGGGCGTATATAAAGCTTTCTTTGAAATCAGTTGTCAAAAATCTCTTTTTTGGAATAATTTCAAAAGCTCCCAAAACAAGAATGTTTATAAAAATGAAGGCTTCTATTATGTTTTATGGAACCAAAAATAAATCCGTATGAAATCGAAGGAGAGATCAATTATGAACGGATCATCCAAGAATTCGGGATTAAACCTTTAACTAAAAAGGAATTGTCACGCATAGAAAAAATTACTGGAGAGCTTCATCCTTATTTGCGAAGAGGAATATTCTTTGCCCATAGAGATCTTTTATGGTGTCTTGATGAGTATGAAAAAGGAAATAAATTCTTCTTATATACTGGTTGTGGTCCTTCAGGTCCTATTCATTTAGGTCATTCTGGTGCTTGGAGATTTACAAAGTGGTTACAAGATGTTTTTGATGTTGAATTATGGTTTCAATTTACTGATGATGAAAAGTTTTTATTCAAAAATAAGTCTTATGAAGAAATTCAAGAGTGGACTAAAGAAAATATGTATGATATTATTGCTCTTGGTTTTGATCCTAAAAAAACACATTTCCTTATTGATACAAAACATGCAGGGATTATGTATCCTGAAGCAATTAAAGTTGCTAAAAAAATTACTTTTTCAACTATAAAGGGTGCTTTTGGTTTTACTGACTCAAATAATATTGGTAGTATTTTTTATACTTCTATGCAAACAGTTCCTGTTTTTTTACCTAATATTCTACGAAATGAAAACAGACCTTGTCTTATTCCTTTAGGTGTTGATCAAGATCCTCATTTCAGAGTGAGTCGTGATGTTCTTGAAAAATTGGGTCATAAGAAACCTGCAATAATGCATTGTAAAATGATGAGTCCTTTGACTGGTCCTGAAGGTAAAATGTCTAGTTCTGATTCAAGTAAAGCTATTCTTTTAACTGACAGTCCTAGTGAAGTAAAGAAAAAAATTAACAAGTATGCTTTTTCTGGCGGTCAAGAGACTCTTGAAGAACATCGTAAACTCGGCGGTAATCCTGATATTGATGTTTCTTATTTATGGCTTCAATATTTTGAAGAAGATGACGCTAAATTAAAAAAAGTGTATGATGATTATAAGTCAGGGAAATTGCTTAGTGGCGAATTAAAAGCCTTACTTATTACAAAGATTAATGAATTTTTAGCAGAACATCAAATTCGTAGAGAGGCTGCTAAAAGTCGTCTTGATGAATTTATTTACAAACCATAATAAACGAGAAAAAGCATGGCTGAACCACAATTATTTCCAAATGAACCAAATGTTCAGGAGCATCTTAATAAACACCAATCTAAAGAGTCAGGTTTACAACCACTTGCTGTTAAACTTACAGATATTGCTACGCGTTTAAAAATTTTGGAAGAGCGATATGGTACTCTTCGAAAGAAATCCCAACTTTCTGAACAAAATATTATTGAAGCAGATAAATCTCATTTTCAAAATATTCATTTTCTAAATGAAAACATTCTTGGTGTAAAGCATCGCGTGAAGGAATTAGCTGAAAAAATTAATTTACTTACTGACGAGGTTAGCCATTTTGCTGATAAAAATGATTTGAAAGTTCTTGATAGATATATTGAGTTTTGGGAACCTACAGATTTCGTTACGAGAAAAGAAATTAATGATTTTTTGAGAAGAAAATTCTCAGAAAAGAATAATTAGTAAAAACTATTTTTTACTAAGATTTGATTTAATGTCATCTGTTACTCTTCCTAATTCTGAAACATTTTGTGTGAATACTGGTAAGACTTTTGCAAAGACTTTTTCCATTGCTTTTATTTCTGCTCCGACATCAAGTATGTGTTGATCATAATCTCCCACTTTTCCTAATACTGCTTGGTGAAGTTTATCAAAGTCATTTTTCATAGTATCAATTTGTTGTTCGAGAAGTTTTATTTTACTTTCTGTTATATTCTTCCATTCTATGATTGTTGTTACATCTTTAATGAGTTCATTCCATTTCTCATCAATTATTGCTTCTATAAGTTCTTCATTTGTGGTAGAAGAAATAGGATTAGACATCCCTTGCAGTGCTGCAAACGGTGGCATGTTTTGTGATTGACCTCCTACTGGTGGAAGGGGTCCCGGAATTGGATTCATTAAATACCTCTTTTTTGTGTTTATTTATCTTGCTGGAGTTGAACTTTTTGCAATAAATATTATTGTAAAAAATGATATGAGTAAAAGCGCTATTGCCCCTAATACTTTTGGATTAACTAGCGTGTTTAAAAGATTTGTGCTATAATCGTCTGTCGCTGTTGATCCAATCCCATCCGCATCTATGAGATCCATTCTATCTTCAGGGTATGCTTGTCCTGTTGCATCAACCATTATTAATTCGTTTGTTGGTTCGTAAAGAACCATTCCTTCTTCAGGAATTTGTTCCGAATCAGGTCCTTCAAGTGAGCGTTGACCGAATGTTGAAGCTAAAGAGATTACTAAAATAAGGATAAATACAATAAGTAAAATCCAATAAACGCCAGGGTTATCCATTAACGATGAAATGGCATCAGTATCTGATCCCATAAACATTTTCAAAACTACAAATATGAGAAAGATAAAAATTATAAGAACTGTAAACCAAGGCGTTATTTTTGTTATAACAGTAAATGCATCTTTGGATAGAGTTATCAAAAATGATACTGCTAAAGCAATTATTGCATAGATTCCTTTTGAACCATCTATTCCTTTAAAGAGATTCGATGAAAGAAGAAATCCATAAATTACAACAAAGATAAGAAGAAAAACAAAGACTACAGAAAAGTGCGAAAATAGCGATAAATCCATAAATGTAGCCATACTTTTTGTTCACCTAATTTTGAGTATACTTATTTTTTGTCGTCTCGGCCTGCCAAGAACTCTTCTAAAAGCTTGCCTGTTGATTTACTTTTTGATTTTTCAGATTCTGATTGTGATGGTCCTGCTATAAATTTAATAATAAGACCAAATACCAGTATCGCTATGACAAAGGGTATAAAGCTACTATTGAGTATTCCCCAAACCCAGTAAGGTACTTGCCACCAACCTATTGAACCTATAAAGATAGCTATTACAATTAATCCTGAAATCATTGTGAACCAGACGCCCATTCCTTTTGAACCATCTGGTGCTTTTCCAGTCCATAATCCTATAGTTAAAAGCATCATGACAATTGCCACAAGTAATAATCCTACTCCTGGAAGTGCTTTATTAATAATTTCTACAGCGTCAAAACCATAATAGTATGATCCTGTCACGTGAGGTATTATTACTGCAAACGCAAGAACTAGAGCTATTATCGTTGCATATTTTCTTACTTGATGATCTTCTTTTCCTAAAATTTTTGTTTTCTCAAGTACTGCAAAAACTATTGCAAATATGAGTATAAATGGTAGAATTACATCAACCACGCCAACTGCGTCGAGCATAAAGATTAAATCTTGGAAACCGTACATATTTATCGCCTCATTACCTTATTGTTAATTGTTATTATTTAAATTGTTAATCTTTTTTTGATGGTTTGGGGGCTCCCGTGCTTGATCCCGTCACCCAAAATATGATTCCTACAAAAACAGCAACCATTATTAGTGTTAATACATAGTCTGCTTGCCAATTTCTTACTAAAAATTGGTAAATTCCGTTGAGCCAGCCTAATGCATTAAAAACAATCAGCATAATAGATATAAAACTTATAATCCAAAATACTAATTTCCATTCTTTTCCAATGTCTAATTCTCCTTCACCTGTGTGGAAGACTCCTACTGCGAGCATAAAACAGACACCTGTTACAATGATAATGATAACATTTGCTATGACTTCACTAATTATTCTTACTAATTGACTTGATGCTATAACAAAAAAACCTGTTGTGAACGCAATAATTGCGTTGAGATTTTTCCGAGTATATCTGTGTTCGTTGCCTTCTGAGTCTTTTATAACTTCAATTCCTAAGACTTTTGTTTTTTCTAAAAACGCAAACATAAGTGTAAAAACGAGCAAAAACGGAAGAACTATATCATAAACTCCTAACTGAGCTAGAAATTCTACTGTTCCTCCTAGTATTGTTTGTGCCATAGATATGTATTCTTTCACTTAAGTGAGTATTTAAAGGTTTCGTTATAAAATCATAGAGGTATTTAAAAACGATTTAAAAAAAAGTACGCAAGAATTTATAAATAAGACGAGCTTAGCAGAACCTATGCCAAAAGATGAACAAAATACAAAAGAGACTCCTTGGATTCAAGATCTTCGTAATGAATTCAAAAGTATGCGTGAAGCCTACGATCACGATGATCAAACGCGCGAACAAGTTATAGGCCTTTCTAGAGAAATTATTCGACCTGCCAAGCAAGCAATCTATGCTGCTCATAGAGGCGAACTTCAAAAAGCAAATGATCTTCTTCAAAAAGCAAATGATTCTATTAATGCAGCACATAAACTCATGGAAAATTCACATTTAAACCATGTTGGTAGTTTTCGTGCAGGTATTGAAGAGTATATTGAAGCTGTTTGTTATGTTTCATTTCTTTCAGAAAACTGCATACCCTTACGTAAAGATCTCAACTTGCCTTTTCTAGCACCTTATGAAACATATCTCTTAGCTTTGAGCGACTTTACTGGTGAACTGGTGAGACGAGCAGTCGCAGCAGCAACAAAAGATGATTTTGACACAATAAAGAATATTAGTATGGTTTGTGAAGAACTGTATGGCTTATTCTTACATTTTAATTTTCGTTCAAGCGAGTTAAGAAAAAAATCAGATACTTTAAAATATAATTTAGCAAAAATTCAATCAATAGTTTATGATATTCATTTGAAAAGGTAATAAAATGTATAGGACACACACGTGCGGAGAATTAAGAAAAGAACATGCAGGACAACTTGTACAACTAGCTGGTTGGGTTCATAAAATTAGAACTCATGGTAGTTTAACGTTTATTGATCTTAGAGATCGTTACGGCATTACGCAAATCACTGTTGAAAGTTTTGATAAAAATTTTTCTAAAGAATCTGTTGTTCAAGTAACAGGATCAGTCCTTGAGAAACCTGAACCAAATAAAGCTTTAGCAACTGGAGAAATTGAGATTAAAGCAACAAAAGTAAAATTATTAAATTCCTCTAAACCTC
>CAZFEG010000003.1:0-36275 GCA_964517565.1 uncultured Methanosarcinales archaeon | reverse complement strand
ATTATTAAATTCCTCTAAACCTCTTCCATTAGATAATAATGCAACAGATGATATGCGTCTTAAATATAGATATCTTGACATTCGTAATAATGGTGTTTTAGAAAACTTAAAATTTCGAAGTGATGTTGCTTTGGCAGCGAGAGATTTTTGTACCAAAAATGGTTTTCTTGAAATTGAAACACCTCTCATGGTTAAGTCCACTCCTGAAGGAGCAAGAGATTATGTTATTCCTAGTAGAATTAGTAAGGGAAAGTTCTATGCTTTACCACAATCACCTCAGTTGTATAAACAAGTTCTTATGATTGCTGGTGTTGATAAATATTTCCAACTGGCAAGAGCTTTACGTGATGAAGATTTGCGTGCAGATAGACAGCCTGAACATACTCAAATTGATTTTGAAATGAGTTTTGTGCATCAAAAAGATGTTCAAGATTTTGTTCAAGATCTTATGAAATACATTTTCAAAGAGACATTAAATAACACTCTTGAAGATTTTCCATTATTCAGTTATGAAGAAGCAATGCGTCGTTTTGGTAGTGATAAACCAGATATAAGATACGATCTTGAATTAAGTGATGTTACCTCCATTGCTAAAGAAACAGAATTTGGTATTTTCAAAGAGGCAGAATGCATTCATTGTATTTTTGTTGAAAAAGATTTTTCAAGAAAACAAATTGATGCATTTACAAATATTGTAAAAACGTATCACGCTAAAGGTTTGGCTTTTGTAAAAGTCCGAGATGGTAAATGTGATGGTGGAATTACTAAATTTCTTGATGAGTCTTCTCAAAAAAAGATTCTTGAAACTATCAGTGGACAAAATAAAAGTGGAACGATCTTTTTTGTTGCTGACAAAAAAAAGGTTGCTTTAACTGCTCTTGGTTTTTTACGTCAACAACTTGCTAAAGATCTTGATCTTATTAATAAAGATGTTTTCAAGTTTTGTTGGGTTAATGATTTCCCTTTATTTTCTTATAACGAAGAAGAAGATAAATGGGATCCTGAACATCACATGTTCTCTATGCCTAAAGAAGAATTCATCGACGATTTTGAAAAACGTCCTGGTGAAGTTATTGGTGACCTTTGGGATTTAGTTCTTAATGGTTGGGAAATGGCTTCTGGTTCTATTCGAATTAGTAATCCTGAAATTCAAGAAAGAATTCTCAAGTTCATCGGTTTTTCTCAAGAAGAAGCGAATGAAAAATTTGGTTTTTTGTTAAAAGCGTATGAATACGGTGGTCCTATTCATGGTGGTATGGGCATTGGTTTAGACCGTTTGGTTACTTTAATGTTAAAGAAGTTAGATATTCGTGAAGTTATTGCTTTTCCAAAGAATAAATCTGCAGAATGTCCTATGGATGATTCGCCAAGCGAACTGAGTGCTCAGCAACTTGACGAATTAGGTATTCGGATTAAAGAGTAATCTTAAATTTGTCTTTTTGCAGAAGAGTTTATAAATCAGACTTCGTCTAAATTTTAAGAGGTGTCTTGTGGTAAGTAAAATTCCATTACGAAGTATTCATTATCAATGGGAATCATTGCTTTACAGAGATGACCTTTCAACGAAGAAGCCTCCTGAATATCTTTTTGGTTCTTCTGTTCTTTCAAGAAATAAAAATGGACAGGCAGAAAATGTTCGTTTCTCTGTTTATTTTCCTGGAGGTCACGAAAATATTTTTCTTATTGGTGAATTTAATAATTGGGGTGATTGTACTAAAGAAAAATTAAATAGTTTTCTTCTTACTCATGCAAATGATGGTTTTTTACATCTTACAACAAATCTTTGCAAGCACAAAGATTCTTATTTATTTCTCAGCGTGAATGGATCTCATAAACAAATACTTCGTGATCCTGCTGCAAAACTTTTAAATGGTGAAGGTAACTGTATTTTTTGGGATTTTGAAGATCCAACCACTTACAAAAAGAAGTATTCTCAACCAAATACATTACACCAAACCACAAATATTTTACAAACAGATGTTCCTGGCCTTGTAGCGAGGTGGTTTGAATATGATTCTTCTGCAAAGACTCTTGCAGAATCTAATCTTGATTTATTTACATACATTCGTACTTGCGGTGTTCTTGAGAAAATTAAAGACTTAGGATTTAATACTATTCAATTCTTGCCGCTCGCACAGTCCATCGATGGAGATAATTGGAAATTTCGTTATCTTGTTGCTTTCCCTTTTGCGATTCAGAAAAACTGGGGTGACCCTGATTCATTTCATGCACTCATTGATCATTGTCATAAATTAGGTCTTGGAGTTATTATTGATCTTATCATTAGTCATTGTCCTTTTAAGGATTATCAAGTATGCGGGATTAAAGGAGAAGATGTTGGTATTCATTTGTGGAAAGCCAAAGAAAATCACGAATTATTTCTTGATGAAATAACTCCGTGGGGTACAAAACGCTTTCGATATGGAGATCCTATGATTAGAAATTATTTGACTGAAAGTGCCTTATTTTTTGCAGAAAAATACGATATTGATGGTTTTCGTATAGATAATGTCGATGGAATTTTACGCTTTGGACCTTCAGGCGATGGCGAAGAAAGACCTCATGGGAGATTGATGTTGCGCGAACTCATTTCAAGTTTGTATGAATATAATCCTCTTATCCTTATCCATTTAGAATCTCATTATTTTTATGGTGATAACGCTAAATTGTTAGTCGCTCCGCTATCTAGCGATCCTCGTGCCTTAGGCGCCACAGCATATAATAGTTCTCGTTTAACCTATTTTTTTCACACATCATTTATGCCTAAGACTATTGAAGAAATTAGTATTTGGCGATTTGAACATATTCGTGAGGAAAAAGAGTGGGGGAAATCCAATAGTACCATCGCTGATTTTCATAATCACGACGCTGCTGCAGGACTTATTGAACAACGCGCAACAGGTTCATATGCATATGATGCGCTTATTCTAAAAAATCCTGATCTTGATTTTCATGCAAGAGGAAAGATTCGCGTTATGGAATCAATTATTTCTTTTGGTTGTGAAGGTCGGCTCTTAGATTTGTTACAAACAAGTCTTTTACAAAAAGGAACGTTTGAACATGACAGTAGTATTCACTGGGGTCTTTTAGAAACTAATGCAAACAGCAAAATAACTGTTTTGTACAAACAAAAGTTAAACAAACTTCTCGAGCACGCCGCTTTTTGGCCAGAAAATACTTTATACAGAAAATATGTGAACATCGATGAAGGAAATAAAATAATTGTTATCAAGCGGTCTGACAAAACTCAAGATACTAAAACATCGTTTTATATTTTAATCAATACATCTAGTAAAGTTCATAATAATTATGCTATAGGTGTCGAAGATGAGGGAAGATACGATCTTGTTTTTAACAGCGAAACAATCAATTCTTTAGCAGAGCAGAGCGAAGAAGAAAAAATATTTAAGTCTACAAAAAGCACTCAATTCGAGTTTTTTTCAAAAGAGATTCGCATCAATACAATCCAACCGTATCAAGTAGTAGTTCTAAAACGCAGCGGCCAATAAATATAAAATGGAATTTAGATCAAAGAGGAATCATAGTGCAAAAGCACTTGCAATGCAACGTCTCGGGATAAATGGTATCTTACTAGCAATAGCTTACGCAAGTATAGAAACTGTTTGGCCAATGTTTCTTAGCGAATTTTTTTCTACAAGTTCTCAAGTAGGGTTTTTTACTGCATTTATTGCTGTTTGTTCATTTATTAGTTTACTTGGGGGATATCAATTGTTCAGGAAATACCCTGCAAAAACTCTTTTATTTTTCGCAGTTACAGTCAATGCTATTGCTGTTTCTTTATTTGCAGTTACAAAAAATGTAACTATTCTTATTATTTTAGCAATCATTAATAGTGCCTTTGTTGCCATTCGTATTCAAGCATTTAGCCTTCTTGTTCGTCAAAATAGTTCTTTGAAAACTATTAATAAAAACGAAAATTTGATTTATTTATTTGGAAATATTGGTTGGGTTCTTGGTCCTCTTGTTGCAGGATTTTTTGCTGATGAACTTTCTGTTCGCGCTGTGCTTATGTTCGCCGCTTTATTTCTTCTTTTTTCAGTTTATTCAATCACGTTCTCAACAAAAGAACTTAGAAAAGAACAAATCACTGCGATGAAACATATTTCACCTATAAAAAATTTGAAAGATTATTTTAAGAAAAAGAAAAGTTTTGTAGGATATTTACTTTCTGCAGGTTTAGAGGTTTGGTGGGTTATTCCATTTATTTTTTTACCTTTAGAAATAATTAGGCAAGGATTATCTTTTTCAATCATAGGTGTCTTCTTATTCCTTTTAGGAATTCCCCTCATAATTGTTGAATACTTTATGAAAAATAAGATAAATTCAAATTTAAGAAGATTAATTGGTTATGGATACTTATTTGCTTTTGTTCTTGGCATCATTGCAGCATTCACAAACAACATTTACGTTTCAATGGGTTGTTTTGTTATTGCAAGTTTCGGTCTTGGTTTTGTAGAACCAAGTGTTGAAAGTTTTTTCTTCAGTACTGTTAATCGAGAAGAAGCACAAAGATATTATGGTGCATTTTTTACTTCAAAAACTGTTGGAGGATTTTTTGGAAAACTCCTTATTGCAATAATTTTATTATATTTACCTCTTAAATTCGGCATTCTTTTTGTGAGTCTTACAGTTTTAGGTTTGGGTGTTCTTGCTTTAAAAATAAAAAAAAATAATAAGTATAATCATAAAAAAATCACGAGCAGCTAAATGGGCATCCAAACGTTTAAACAAATAATTGAACTTTTAACAAAGCAAAATTGTGTATTTAAACATCTTTCTCACAAAAGTATACAACAAACATCCCTTGCTGCTGCTGCTTTGAGAGGCACCAATCTTTCAGACGGTGCTAAAGCTTTGGTTCTAAAAACAAAGTCAGGAGATTTTGTTCAAATTGTTATTCCTGCAGATAAAAGAGCAGATTTAAAAAAAGTAAAGCGAGTTCTTGAAGAAAAAAACATTTCTCTCGCGCATCCTGATGAAGTGTTTAGTCTTACAAACTGTGTTGTTGGAAGTATTCCTCCTTTCGGTATTTTTTGGGATATCCCTGTGTATGTAGACAACCAATTCTTAGAAAAAGACTTGATGGTTTTTTCTGCAGGAACTCTTGAAGATTCTATAAGTTTAGCACCAAAAGAATATATCCGCGTAGTTAAGCCAATTCTTAAAGATTTAAGTAAAGAAACAGCATAAACAGAGATTTCTAAATTATTCTTAATTATATACCTTTTTCAGGTACGAAATCTTTTTGTCCAGAAGCAAGTTGTGCTCCAGTGTATACATGTATTGTTTGATAGAGTAATCTTGAAAAAAGAATAAGATCATCTTCTGCTCTGTCGACTGCAGGCTTATTTGTTCTATCCCAAAACCTTTTTTTGAAATGCTTTAAAATAGGATGAGTATCCCAATCGCTTTTATTTCGTATACCATATCTATCTTTGTTGACATCTAAAAAGAGAGAAAATTTTATTTTTAGCTCGCCACTATCCATCTTCTCTTTTTTCCCTTTGTGCATTTCTTCTACTTTTTTCATAGCCACTGAGTAAAAATCGAAATGACAATAACCAGTAATATCTTTTCTTGCATTATTTCGCGGATGCCATTTTGCTCTCCACCAAATAATGTGATTAATAGTATTGTCTAAGTTAGTTTTTCTAAAGAAATATGATTCAAAGTCTTTTCCTTCTGAAAAAAGGTCAACCCAGTCCCAATCCATCATGAATTCATGTATTCTAATATAAAGTTCTTTGAAATCAAAAGAATTACGAATACTTAATTCCCAAAAAATAAAGGGATCCTTTTGTAAAACTTCATCAGGTACATTTTCAACCATGTAACATCTTATCATATGGTGATTTATAATCTTTTTCTATTTGACGCATGTCTTGAAAGGAATAAGTCTATATTTAGGAGAGAATCCTATTTGTTTTTTGCCATTGAAATATAGACTAAGACAAAATAAAGAGGAGTAACAACAAAAACGATGAGTATAATGAGTATTTTGAATAAAACAATAAATGAGAATATGCTAGCTATAATTGATCCTGCCACCGCAAAGATAAAAAAAGGAATGATAAGCAGTGTTTGAAGGGATGTAAAAAATGATCTTCTATGGGATGGCGAAAGTAATTTTCTTGCAAGCAAGCTTTGTGCAACTCCAAGTATGCTTGAGCCAATAACTGTTAATGATACTGCTACAATGATTGTTATGAAATAAGGGTTGAAAACTAGCGCGAGAGGCGTCATTGCTAAAAGTAATGATCCAAAGACAAACAAAGGTGCCAGCCCTGTTTTATTTGTTAATAATTTTATTATTGATGGTCCGAGAAATGATGCAAATATAGCTATAGTAAAAATTAATGCGACATTAAAAAAACCACCTAGAAACTGATTCTCAAATAATTTGTAAATATAATATCCATAAAAAGATGCACCTAAAGCTTCAATTACTGTAATAAGAAGCGCGCCATAAAATAAGAAGTGAGCATAAGTATTTGAGAAAAAAAGTTTCTGTTGAGCACGTAATTCATGAAAGTATTTGAGAAAAAATAGTTTAATTAATATTTTTCTTTTTGAAACTTGCCTCACAGGTATTCTTGAGAGTATGAACCCTGAAAGAATGAATGCTATTGCTGCAACTTCAAAAGAAATAAAATATCCTGAAAGAGGAATGGTATAACCAAATAGTATAATGGAACTACCAGCTTCACTAAATCGTTCTAGGAGGAATCCTGAGAATAAGAATGCTAAGGCAGTTATTACTAAACCATGGTGCGCTATTTTTCTCAAAAACCAAGATCTTCGTTCATCTTTTATTCCATCATTAAGTAGTCTACTGTATAATTCGCCATAAGTTACCACACTTGTGCTGCCAACAAGCAACGAAAAAATAAACAACGCTGTTGAATCTAATCTAATTGCTAGAAGCAAACCGAAAAAACTAAACCCGAAAATTATTCCTGTTATTGATATAAATTTGTTACTTATTGTTTGTTCAGAGGATAATTCTCGAAAGACTGACGAAAAAAGATCATTAAGTACACTGCGTAGAGCATATATTAAACCAACTAAAAATGCTGAAGCGCCTGTAAGAAAGAAAAAAATTGTTATGAATTGGTGTGCGGCGAAGCCGTAGCCGATTCTATCAAAAATTTCTTTTAATGTAAATTGTTGATTAAGAAATGCATATGTTTTCCTATCTGTTTCCATTCTTCGTTGAGGGTGCTCTTCATCCAAGTCATCTTCAAAAAAATTTAGAGGATTCGCATTTTCCTCAACTGGGTCAAAAGAATCATCTATAGCAAAGTCTTCTAAAGTTTGTCGTTCAATGGAGGAATCTTCTTTCTTATGCAATACAGTCACCTTAACACAACAAACTCTCTGGAGATGAAAGTTTTGTTTGTACTAAATAAGTTTAATAGAGATTCACTGAAAAATGCTTTGCATTTTTAGTGCAAAGAATTAGTAAATTCTATAATTTTTGATGGTATGAAACGTATTTAAAACCTTTGTTTAAGAAAACAAATAGATAAAATTAAAAACAATTTACTCCTTGAAAGTAGTCTTTCATTTTTAGTAAAAAGAAAGAATTATCTTGGATATTCTAGAAACGTTTATAAATAGAGTTTTTATAATTAATATGGAAAGTTTGTAAAAAAGGTGAGTTTGTGAAGTTAAAGAAAAATTGGGTTTTTGATAGTAAAGAAACTATTTCTTGCCCTCCCATAGTCTTCAATACAAATGATAAGTCAGAATCCAAAGTTATTTTCGTTACAAAAAAAGGAAAAGTTTGCGAATTAAATACTGCGGGTAAATTAAACTGGTTATTTGACGCGCAAAGAGAGCTTTCTGCAAAGGACAGTATGTTTGTTGATGAAGATTCATTTAACAAAATTACTGCAAAACCTTTAGTTTTTCAAGATTTAGAACACGATGTGCAAAGAATAGTTTTTGGTTCTGAAAATAATACTATTTATTGTCTAAATAATGTTGGTTCTTTGGATTGGTCTGTATACACGCAAGGTCCTATCAAAGCAAGTCCTGTATTTATACAACCGTTTAATTATAAAAAAGGAGTTCTTGCTTGTACATCCTATGACAAAAATATTTATTTAATAAATTCAACCGGTGAAGTTCTTAAAAAAATATTTGTTAACGAACAAATCGAAACGAGTCCGACAGTTGTTAACAATACTCTGGTTGTAGGAACTAAATCAGGAAAGGTTATTGCTGTTAATGAGGATGGTGAGATCATTTGGTCTTTTTCTACACGTAATAAAATAAGTGCAAATATTGTTGCAGCAACTCTAAATAGAAAAGGAGATGTAGGTCTTATTGTTGGTTCTGAAGATAATAATGTATACGCACTAAGTACTGATGGAGAATTACTCTGGTCTTTTAAAACTGAAGGAGCAATAAAATCAGAAGTTGTTATTCTTCCGTTTAGTGATAATTTTGACCGTGAAATAATCTTTGGTTCTTGTGATAACACAATCTACTGCGTAAATCAAGAAGGCGAACTACTATGGTCCTATGAAACAGAATTCTGGGTTACAAGTTCACCTCTTGTCAATGAACATAACGCAGGACACATAATCATTGTCGGTAGTTACGATCACAATGTGTACGTTCTTGATGGTGCGGGAAAGTACAGTTTAGATTACATTCCTGGTTTATCGGGTGTAATTAATCAAACAACCTTCCAATCAGGAAGTTTGAGTAAAGAAGCAGGACAAAGTAAAGGTAAAAAAATGGGAAAATATACTACTGAAAGTTTTGTTATCGGTTGCGCATCAATAAATAATAGTAAAGAGATCATAGTAAGTACTAAAAAAGGAAAGATATATAATCTTAAAATGGTTTAAAATTAGAGGTAAAAAAAATGAGTGAACCAATCGTTAAACGAAAAGAGGAAATAATTCGTATCAAAACACACGTTCAGGGTCTTGATGAGCAAATGCAGGGAGGAATACCTAGAGGACACATAACTCTTATTGCTGGTGCGGCAGGAACTATGAAGTCGTCTGTAGCATTCAATGTTTTATACAATGAAGCAGTTATTAACAATAGAACAGGTTTATACTTATCCCTAGAACAGTCTTATTCTTCATTAATTAATCATTTTATTAACATGGATTATGATTTATCTAAAACAAATCTTGTAATAATTAGAGATTTAGCAAGTTTTTCTGAAGAAATAGGCAAAATTAAAGATAGTACTAGTGGGAATATTATTCTTGTTGATGTTGGTTGTATCCGTAAAGAAGTCGGTAACCCTAAGTCTGATGAAGATAGAAGTTGGATTAATGTTATTAAAAATATTATTAAAAAAATTAAAAGAGAAAGCAAGATCGATCTTTTTGTTCTCGACTCAATGAGTGCACTTGCAGTTTTATCTAGGTTTGCAAATCCTAGACTTGAATTGTTTTTCTTATTTGAATTTTTAAGAGATTTAGATGTTACAGCTCTTCTCATAACTGAGACACCTCTTGATGGTTCGAAATTCGGAGAATATGATGAAGATTTTTTAAGTGATGGCATTATTTATATTCATTTAAATTCGTATAGTAGAAAACAAATTAGAGAAATTAGTATCCGAAAAATGCGTGCAACTAAGTGTAACCACGACATATTCAGTTTAGATTTCCGAAATGGAAAATTCCATGCAGAATACGGCGGCCAAAATCCTCTTATGTGATGTACTAGCACATTCTACCTCTTAGCATAATAGTAGATTTGACTCTAAAGTAGTAGAAAAGTTTATGTAGTGTGTGCATATTATACTTTTAAGAGATTATGAAATTTGTTCATATTGCAGATTGCCACATAGACGGTTTTCGAGAAGTCAAACTGGCAAAACTTGGTTTTGAAAATTTTACGTATAGTCTGGACTTCGCAATAGAAAAGAGTGTTGATTTTATTCTTATAGCAGGTGATTTATTTAATACTGCAATTCCAAGGCTTGATGCTTTGAAAATGACTGTTGCTCAGCTTAAGCGTTTACAAGAAAAGAATATTCCTGTGTATGTTATTCCTGGTAGTCATGATTATTCTTCTCATGGTAATACTATGTTGGATGTTCTAGAATTAGCCGGTTTATTAGAGAATGTGATGAAAGGGTCTATTTCTAATGAGTCTTTAGAATTAACATTTACTAAAGATCCTAAAACTGGAACTCTTATTACAGGCATTCTTGGGAAAAAAGGCATGCTTGATAAAAAATTTTATGAACAATTAGATACAAGTAAATTAGTTGGAGATGGTTTTAAAATTTTTATGTTTCATACAGCTATTACTGAGCTTAAAACAAAGAAATTGGAAGAAATGGAATCAAATAGTATAAGTAGTCTTCCTGAAGGTTTTGATTATTATGCGGGAGGACATGTTCATATTGTCAAAAGGTTCTCCAACAATAAATACAAACAAGTTGCGTATCCAGGGCCTACATTTCCTAATAGTTTTAGTGAATTAGAAGAACTAAAAAAAGGTTCGTTCATATTTTATGATTCTGAACAAGTATTTTCTGAAGATGGTCATACAAGTAACTTTCAACACATATTTATTCCTAATAAAGAAGTTCTATCAGCATTATTTGATGCAGAAGGTAAATCACCCTTTGAACTTGAAGAAGAAATAAAAGAATTTATTGATTCTAATGATTGTGAAGATAAAATCTTTTTGTTGAGAATTTTTGGACAGTTACGTAGTGGTAAAAGTCAAGATATTCAGTTTAAAGAATTAATAAGACAATCATATGATAATAAAGCCTATATTGTGTTAAAAAATACGTATAAGTTAACAAGTAAAGAATTTGAAGAAGTAAGTATAGATCAAGAAACAAGCGAGCTTGTTGAGGAAGCAACAGTTAAAGAACATCTTGGACAAATTGAATTTACTAAAGACTGTAGCGAGCTAGAAACAATTAAATTATTACTGGAAAAGCTTAATTGCGAAATTCAAGATGGTGAAAAAAAAACTGTTTTTACTGAAAGGATTGTTGAATTAACAAAAGATATCTTGGAATCAAAGTGAAAAAAGAAAGAAAACAAAAAAATCACTCTCCGTGGAATTCATCTAAAAAGAAATTTTATAGTGTTATCGATAGTATTTCTTTTTTTAGGATTCTTTTAATTTGGATTGCAGTAAATACTGCTTTCGGTATTTTTTACTTTTTATTCGCAAATAGTCATTCATTTCTTCAAGTAACTCAAACAGGTTCTGCAATTAGCACATTACAAGAAGCAATTTATTATAGTTTTATTACAGCAACAGCAACCGGATTTGGAGATATTGTACCTGTGGGATTCTTCAGGTTACTTGCTACAATTGAGGCAGTTACTGGTTTATTAGTCTTAGCTGTAATTACATCTAAACTTATTTCTCTCAAACAAAATACTATTCTTGAAGAAGTGTATGAATTAACATTTAGTGAGAAAGTAAATCGTCTTAGAGCTTCACTTCTTTATTTTCGTCAAAATCTACATAATTTAATCCATAAAGCGGATGATGATTCCTTGACAAAAAGAGATATTAGTCATTTACACACATTATTTTATTCCTTTCAAGGAACTTTACAAGATATGGTTGATCTTGTTCAACGGCAAAAAAAACATGACGTTATAAAAAGAATTGATGATATTAATGCTAGTCTTCTCATGAATAGCATTATACAAACATTTCAAAGAATTATTGAGTTAATTCAATCCATGGAGCAAAAAAATATTTCTTGGAAGTCAAAAAGAAATCTGACCTATCTAAAAAATTGTATTGGTATTAATAGTGAGTTGTTTAAAATTATGAAAAAAATAAAAACTGTTAAGACAGATACGCTTCAAGATCTCATTCATGATTTTGATAAAACAAGTATACAATTAGATAGTTTTATTTCTGAAGAAAAAGATTAAAAAAATAAAAAAATAAAAAAGCATTTATTAATCAAACTTTAATTTATGGTTTGAATCGTAACATTGTTCTTGGGAAAGGAATTGCATCTTTAATATTTTCAAGCCCACAAATCCACATGATGACTCTTTCTGTTCCTACACCGTATCCTGCGTGTGGAACTCCTCCAAACCTTCGCGAATCAAAATACCATTCGTAACTTTCAGTGTCTTCTCCGTCAGCTTCAAGTCGTTCTTTCATGTCTTCGATATCCATACTTCTTTGACTTCCACCAACTATTTCCACACCTGTTCCTGGTGCCAGCATATCAAAACAGAGTGCTTCGTCAGGATTTTCTGGATCTTTTGGTTTATAGAAACCCATTGCTACTACAGGATAATGCGTTACGACAACTGGCGTATCGAAGTGTTGCATGATTGCTTTTTCTTCTTCTGTTCTAAGATCTTTACCAAACTCAACATCTATTCCATCTTTTTCTTTGATGAGTTCTAAGGCTTCTCGATATTTTATTGTTGGCCAATCTTTTCCTGTGATTTCAAGAAGTTTTGCTGTGTCTTGTTGAAGAAACTCGAATTCTTCTTGACAATCAACTACAACTGCTTTAATACAATATTTTAATTCTTTCTTTGCAAATTCGCTAACAGATTTTAAGTCAAACCATGCTGCTTCCATTTCTGCCATCCAAAACTCACTAAGGTGTCTTGATGTTTTACTTTTTTCTGCTCTGAACGTTGGGCAGAAGTTGTAAATTTTTTCAAGTGATTGGACTGCTGCTTCACCATAGAATTGCCAGGTTTGTGCTAGATAAGTTTTTTTGTCGTAGTATTTTACTTCAAAAACGGTACTTCCACCTTCTGATTGTGTTGGTTGAAGTATTGGTGAATCAAATCTATAAAACCCTTCTTCCATAAAGAACTGTTCTCTTGCTTGAACATATCGACTTCGTATTTTGAATATTGCGCTCATTTTTCTTGAGCGAATTGCTAAGTGTCTTTTATCAAGTAAAAATTCTGGTGATTGGTCTTTTTGCATAGGATACCCATGACTTTCTCCAATGACATCAAAATCTTTAACTGATATTTCATATCCTGTTGGTGCACGATCATCTTGTTTTATTGTTCCAATAATACTGATTGACGCTTCGATTTGTAGTTTATCTGCCACTGCAAATTTTTCTTCTCCAACAACTACTTTTTCAAGTACGCATTGCATGGTATTTGTTGAGTCTCGAAGTACAACAAATTTTATTTTGCTACTTCCACGTTCTCTGTAAACCCATCCTCGCACAGCTACGTCTCCTGTGCCCTGTTTCATTGCTTCTTTTATCGATATATAATCCATTATTTTCACCTTGTTATTTTATTGTATAATTGTGCATAATATGCTATAATAAAAAAATGATATTATTTATTGTTTTGTATTCTTTACTAAGAAAAAGCTTAATTAACGATTAATGAGAGTGTACACTAACTGAATCGACTGTTTTTTATCAATTTGAGTTGAATAGTGTGCGTACATAAAGAAGAGAAAGAAAAAGCTATTTATAAATTAACCTATTACATTATACCAAATAAACAAATATATTGTTTTTCAAGAAAAAGAAAATATCTAACTTATTTTTTGCACCAAACATGCCAATTCCATAGAACGCTTTTCATGTCAACTATATCAAAACCAATTTCTTTCAAGTCTTTTTGCAATTCTTCCTTATAGTATGCATAATGAGGGATTCCTGATTCTTTTTCTACAAATCGCGAAAATGTTTGAGGGCCTAAAATTTTAATTTTTTCAGGTT
The DNA here is from genome assembly GCA_964517565.1 of uncultured Methanosarcinales archaeon. Lineage (GTDB taxonomy): Archaea > Nanobdellota > Nanobdellia > Woesearchaeales > SKGA01 > SKGA01. Next base: position 22,561 of record CAZFEG010000003.1, on the reverse strand, counting down.
TGAATCCATGAGCAAGCTCTTCTTCTGATTCAATTGTTTCGGCCAAATCATTTTCAAGAAGTTTATAATTAAAATCTTCCATTTTTGTGAATCTGAGCGAAAATATTCCTTCAGGCTTCAATATTCTATAAATTTCCTTAAATAATTTTAAAACAGAATTTTTATAATTGTGATTTACATAATGCCAAGCATATATTCCTTCAAAGGAATTAGTATCATAGGGCAGTTTTGCATCAAAAACAGGTGCAATAAGAGTTTTGATTCCTTCTTCTTTTGCTTTTTGAGTTCCTATTTCTGAATAATTATTATGTTGTTGATGACCATCATCTATTCCTTCAACATGAAAACCTTCATTTTTAAATTTAATGATGTTTCGCCCGTCAGCAAAAAATACTTCAAGTAGATTATTACAATTATGTTTTTTAAATATTTGAACATCTTCTTCAGCAAATTGTATTCTATGATTGTGCGGATTTGTCATTTATTCTCTCCAGTCAAGCAGTATTGTTGCTTTCTTCAGCTTTTCTTTTTCCATATACTTGTGTTGTATATTATTTGAAAATTCTTTTGCTTCTTTTTCTGAGAAATAGTCTTCTAAAAATTGTTCTGCAAATTCATCGTATCTTTTTTCTTGTATTGCTTTTCGTAAGTTAATAAGAAGTTGATTCATAAAATGCAAATTGTGTATTGTTGCGAGTTTGTAACCGAGTAGTTCGTGTGTTCTTAAGAGATGATGCACGTACGCTTTAGAATATTTTTTGCAGGTTTGACAAGTGCAATCTTCTTCTATTGGCCCACCATCATGTTTATATTTGACTTTTTTTATTGCTATTCTCCCCCATTTTGTAAGTAAAGAACCGTGTCTTGCATTTGCTGTTGGATATGTTGAATCAAAACAGTCAACTCCTTGACCTACTGCTTTAACAATGTCTGAAGGTGAGCCTAATCCCATAAGGTATCGTACTTTATGTTCATCGAAATGTTTTATTGATTCAGATATGCTCTTTCCTAATTCGTTTCTGCTTTCTCCAACAACAAGACCACCTAGTGCAACGCCATCAAATCCCATTTCGTTTATTTTATTTGTTGAGAATCTTCTATATTCTTCTCGTGTTCCTCCTTGTGCAATTCCAAAAAGGAGTTGTTTGCTATTTGTTTCTTCTTTGAGTTTGTTGTGGTAATCTAAGGATCTTTTTGCCCACGCATGTGTTCGTTTGATTGCATCGACGTAATCTTTTCCGCTGAGTCCATAATGTGCCACATCATCAAATGTCATTGCAACATCTGACTTGAGTCGTATTTGATTTTCCATCGCTATTTCTGGTGTGAATAAGTCTTTTTTTCCATGCCCATCTTTGAAGAGTACTCCTTTATCTGATTTTTTGAGGAGAAAATCTTTACTGAGAACTTGAAAACCACCGCTGTCTGTAAAAACAGTTTTATTAAAATGCATGAATTTGTGTATTCCACCTATTTTTTCTATAACATCTATACCTGGTGATAAAGAAAGAATGAATGAGTTTGTTATAACGCTTTCAAAGCCTAAAGTTTCCAAATCGGATCCTTCCATTGCTTTTACAGATGCTTTTGAGGCTACAGGCATAAAGAATGGGGTTTGTACTTTCCCGTGTTCTGTGTGTAATAGTCCTGTTCTTGCTCGACCATCTTTTGCAGTTATTTCAAACATAAATCAATGAAAAGAGCTTCTTACATAAAAGCCTATTGACTTTCTGGAGGTTTTATGTGGTGTAAAACGTCTTCTACCTTTTTATTTCTAAAAACGATATCTTGAATTGCTTGTGTGAGTGAATAAGGTCTTTCATCTTGCCAGATATTTCTTCCAATTGCCATACCTGTTGCTCCTGTTTGCATGATTTCTTGAACTTCTTTAAGAAATTCTTTTGGTGTTTGTTTTGATCCACCAGCACAAAGCACTTTTGTTCGGCCAGCATTTTTTACTACCCATTTATAGCCTTCCAAATCTCCATTGTATTTTAGTTTGACAAAATCAGCTCCTAATTCAAGCCCTATTCGTGCAGAATATGCAAGTATGTGATTTGTAATATCATCTTTGATTGCTTTTCCTCGAGGATACATCCATGCTATTACTGGGATTCCGTAATCGTGTGCTTCTTCAACTACTTTTCCGAATTCTGAAAAAATTTCTGGTTCTTTAACACTTCCATCATAAATAGTGTATCCAACTGCTGACGCTCCTAACTTCATTGCTCTATCTACTGAACATATTTGTCTTGAAATGGGTGCTATATGAGGTATGCTTGTTTTTCCATTAAGTTTTACAACTAAAGGCACATCTCTATATGCTTCATGATAATATTTCTCTGCCATTCCGCTTTGTAAAATTACAGAATTATATTTTCCTTCCAAAGCAATATCTAGAATATAATTTGGATCAATATTTTTTAAATTAAAATCTTCTGGACCGTGTTCTAAACCTTGGTCACAAGCAAGCATAAGTGCTTTGTCGTTTTTTAGTAAGTGCGATGTGTTTATTTTCAATTTATTTACCTCTTTATTTCTACAAAAAAAATAGTGTTACTTATTTTTTTGAATTGATCTTGCGTGTTCTTTTTTTATGAATCCGATAATGAGTTGCACCATGACTTCTTTGCTTGCTGAGTGTTCCAAGTAATGCGCTAGTTCATCTAGAGAAAATACTTCTCGTAACCATTTTGCAAAGTCATTTTTTGTTAGTCCTACGTGATGATTAAATGTGTTTAATGTCATATATTTTAGTGCATATCCTAATTCTTCAACACCTAATATTTTTTTCCCGGTGCAAAGTTCGAATGCTTGTTCGGGTTTTGTTTCAAGTAACCAAGGCGCATCTAATCCAAATGCCAATGTGTGATTTTTATGCGTTTTATGTTTTTCGAGACTTTCTATTTGTACTCTTCCTCGAGTTTCTTTTAATTCTTTGAATGCTGTTTCTTTGTCTAAAAGATTATTTTTTGCGCCGTAGGAGCGTATTACTGATTCTGATTGTATCAATGCTAACCGTAAAGCATTTTCCACACTTAATTGGTAACAAAGTCCTATAACGAATCCTGATGCAAACGCGTCTCCTGCACCTGTTGTTTCTACAACTTTTAGATGTGGAGTTGGTTGTATGTCATAAAATTTTTCTTGAGTATAACATGTTGCGCCTTTCGCCCCATTTGTAATAATGACAATATTTGGTCCTTGATTTTGGAGTTCTAGGGCGAGTTCATGTATAGTATTTTCTTTTCGTAGAAGTAATTTAGCTTCTTCTAAATTAAGAACGAGTAGTTCACACATTTGTAAAGTTTCTTTTAATTCAGCAAGACCTTGTTTTGCTTGGTAACTAGAAGGGTTGAATGCTATGAATGTTCCTTGTGCATGCATATGAGCAAATATTTTTTTTAAGGTTATAAATGATTCTCCAACCATGGACGATGCATATAACCATTTTGATTGTAGTTTATTAGTTGGTATCTCATCATATCGTAGATTATTATTGCTTCCTTTAAATGCGAGAATTGTTCTATCTTGTTCTATTGAATCAAGTACTATTGAATATCCTGTTTGGCCTTCTTTTGAACCAATAAAATCTATTTTTTCTGTTTCTAAAAGGTGAAGAACCTTATAGCTATGCTCGTCCAAGCCAATCTTTCCTAGAAATGCTGTTTTCAGACCCATTCTTGCAAACGCAACAGCAGTATTTGTTCCGCCTCCGCCAACTAAGAAATCTATATCTGATACAATAATTTTACTTCCAGAAGGATAGGCGATGAAGTCTTTTTCTCCTTGAGAACTAATAAATTTTACGAGTTGTGAAGTGGTCTTTGCAAATACATCAACAGTAGCACTGCCTAAAGTTATTATGTCGTACACCCACTTCACCTCTTTTTTAGTCCTAAGACCTTCTCTTTTTAAAGAGTAACAATATATAAACCTACCTCTTTGTTAATTCGAAACAAAGACATCTAATACATTTATTCACAAACTACTTTTTGAAAGACAAAATCAAATCTTTCCCTTTGCCTTAAACTATGTTAATAAAGGTCTACTAAAAAAATCCTTAATTTATATCTACTTAAAACTTTTTGAGCAAAAGTTTATAAAGTTCCTTGATGATGATATTTATATAATGAAAGTATATCTCCCATTAAAAAAAGCTCGAGATTCTCCGGAATTAGAAGTTGGTCTTAAGGCAAAACAAATTTCTAGTTTAGAATCCAGTGTCAAACTCCCATTTAGTTTAGTTATTACAAGTAATGTTTTCGAGGAGTTCATTAAACACAATCATTTAGAAGAAGAATTATCTGTTTTTTATGCTAAAAATCCTGATGTTTGTTCGTTAGTTCAAGACTTTTCAAGACTAAGCACATCGTTTAAAAAAGCAGACTTTCCTGCACATATAAAAAAAGAATTAAGAGAATGTTTCGAATTAATTTGTATTGATACAAGCAGTTTTAATACATTACTTCCTTCATTAAAAGAAAAAAGTATTATGAGTCTCAGACGAAGCACGAGTTATGCTGATGGGGATTCTGTTTGCACAGGTTTGCTTTTTACTAAAGATGATTTTGAAGAATTTCTTGATAGACTTAAATCTTGTTATGTGAGTGCTTTTGCCCCTTCATCAATTTCTTTTAGAAGAAAAAATAAAATTACTGATTTTTCTATAGGCATATTACTTTCAAAATTACCTACTTTACGTGGAAGTTTTCAGTCAAGTATTTCTTCTGATAGTAGTAATATTTTTGTCGAGAGTTATGTTGGTTTTCCTGACACATCAAAAAGTGTTATTAGAGATACCTTTACTTTGAGTTCTGCATTTCTTAAAATTTTAGATTCGAATATTAAAGAACAAAATACTGTTGCAGTATTTGACTTAGCCACTAATCGTATTGAACATAAACATTATCTTACTAAAGGTTCTTCTCAAAGCGCTCCTGATCAAGCGATGCAAGAGGCTGCGCGCATTAGTAAAAAAATTGCATCCATAACTAATAATAAAGAATTTAAAGCAACAATCATTGGAGATAAGAACAATAATTTGTACTTGCTAGATATGTTGTATACTTCAGACACTAAAGAGGAAACACCTTTAGAATCAGAAAGTTCAAATGAGAATACTAATGAAAACACTCAAACAACAGCAACTCAAGAGACCGCTCTTGTTGAAGAAAATAATGAAGTAGCCCTTCCTGAAGATATTTCTTTAGATATTCCTATGAAGGATTTATTTGCTGATGATAAAACAATTAAGCTTGTTGCAAGCATAATTTCATTTCTTAGATCTCGCCAGCAAGGCGACTTATTGTCTAGCATAGATGTTATTATTCGATCTTTAGAAAATGAATTAACTGCCCAGACTTTAGGTCATGCTCTTTCTTTGTGTAAAGAATTAGTTGAGCGTTCTAATTAAGAATGTTCGAGAACAACTATTTTCCTTGTTAAAGATTTATGCACATAAAAAGAATAGGTAAATTTTACCAACCAATTATTTTCTTTTGCAAGTTCTTCAAGGGCCAATGCTTCAAACACACAAAGCACTAATTTTTTTGTTAAAGGATAGGCGATTGTAAGAAAGTTTTTTGTTAGTTCTGCAGTATTTGTTGAAATTGAAGAATTTCTACCATAAGGTAAGTCAGCTATAAATGCATCTGTGATTTTAGTTATTTGTAATGCATCTTGTACAAAGAAAGGCACATCAACACCATCTTTTTTTGCATTTATTTTAGCTCGTTCAATCATTAAAGGCATAATATCTGATCCTTGTACGTCAAGTCCCATTAATGCTCCTTCTATAACCATTCCTCCTGCACCGCAAAAAGGGTCATGAAATGATTTTGTTCCTGCAAGATTAATTATTGCTCTTGCAAGTTTTGGATGGATGCTTGTTGGATGATTATGTTCTTTAAGATGGGATCTTCGTTGGGAGGGTTTATCTTCATTTTTAAATATTTGTTCAGTGAAAAAAACTGAGTCTTTTGTCCAGAAAAAAGCATATTCTTGTTTTGGTTGTACAAGGTTTACTTTCTGAGAGTTTGTTTGAAAATATATTGCATCGATAAAATCTTGTTTAATAAGTGTTGATGGTAGTTGCCCTTCGAGATTTATTTTGTATTCTGGTAGTATGTCTTTTACCTCTATTGCTGATAGTACTTCAGTTTCATTTATTGAAAATATTTGTTTTTTAACTAAAAATATTTTTGTTGTGAATGCTAATCTTGTTGCCAGAAATAGTATTTCTTTAAGATTTTGTGAACTTTGTAAAGAGAATGTCGCTTGAGTAATTTGTAAAACTTTTGTTGAATAGAGTCTTTGTATCTCTTCTTGCGCTAAAAGTAAATGGTCTTTGCTTGTGAGAAAAATATATTTCGATTCCATTTGTTAATACATTAGTATTCCCAGCCGTTTTCATCAACATGTTTCCTTTTTGCATAGTCTTTAAGCATGTTTACAACAAAGCCGTAAAATTGTTTTTGGAATTCTAAATATTGTGTAATTATATCTATGTTAATTATTTCTTCACGTCCATCTATTGTTGTTATAAGTGCTACGTGTCGTCTATATTCTTGTTCTTTATCGTGCGGTGCACGGTATACTTTTCGAAGTAAGAAAAATAGATCTATATTGTCTTGAATTTCTTGTTGGGGATAGAGTTTTTTTATTACATTTCCTTTTTCTAAAGGAGAGTTAGGAATAACTTGAAGACTTTTTTCTTCTTTTGCATAGAGTAATAATGCACCTATAAGGTAGTCGTATGCATCAATCATTCTTGAAAGAGAATTCATAAGAACATCTACTGTTCGAGTGTATTTAAGACTTACATAGACGAGATGATCTGCTCGCTTAAGTTCTTCTCCTGCATCTTCTAGTAATATTATCATTGCGAAATTCCTCTTTCTTGTAGTTTAATTAAGGTTTTTTTTGATTGTTGTAAATTTATTTTTAAGCCTTTTTCGGTTAATGTTGTTAAAGTATAATCTTCATTACAAAGAACATATTTTTGATCTCGTGAAAAAGTTACTGGACTTTTTTTATGTTTTTCTTCTAGCTTTTGAATTTGTTGTATATTGTTAAAGTCTTCTTCGTCCAACATATCTTTTGCTTTCATTGCTTTTTTGAATTGAGCAAAGCGCGTTATAAAGGTTGTTGTTGGTATGATTTGTTGTTTTGTGCTTACAATATGTAATACACCTGTAATAATATTATTATTTGCTTTTGAAAGGTTTTTCATTATTCCGACTAATAATTTTGGATCTTTTACCAAAGGGTATGTCATCGTTAAAAGATGGTCGGCTAAAACAATTTGATTTTGAGCTTCTTTAAAATACGATTCACCAGTCATCGAAACTTATTCCTCATCCTCTTGGAAGGAAAGGATTGCTTCTGCCAAATCACCATTCGCGTTTTTGATAGCTAATGCTGCTTCTTCTTTAGTTACATTCGTTTGTTCTACAACTGTTGCAATATCTTCTGGTTCAATGTCTGGTGTTGTATCTCTTGCTAATTCCGAGATTTCTCCAGTTATTTGAAAAGTTTCTTGACCCATCATATTTACCTTTGCTACTTCAGGATTCGAAATAACGATGTCTCTATCACTTAATTTGATTATTACTTCTTCTGCTTCAAGATTTTCTTGGGCTATACCCATTTTTTTCATTGCTTGTCGCATTTGCCGAGAATTCATTTGCATGCCAGGAATCATTTTTACACCTTCATAAATTATTAATGAGATACTTGTTTAGTACATAACATTCAAGAGCATTGTCAAAATTATAACAAAAAGAGTAATGCCTAATACTGCTTGCGGTGATATAAGCATCTTTGATTGTGATTCTTCGTAGAAGGTTGTTAAGCCAGCTCCGCTCGAAGGCATTTGGATTTTATCGTTAGCCATGAATTTACGAAAGAAGAGCTAATTTATAAACTTTTCTTTGAAAGAAGCTCAAAATATTGTTTTTTCGCTAATTAGGGATATAAAAACAGTTTTCTAAGCAAGAAACTTCTCCTGTTTCCCCGTTAACTTTAACTCTGCTTTCATATGGTTGTTCATCCCTTTTAGAAATAACTATTTGTGCAAGCCATGCGCCTTCTTGAGAATATGCGTTGATGAGTGATGCTTTCCAACTATCTGCTGTAACATATGCTTCTACAAATTGTATTGCATTTTTTCTTGCATCAGATTCAGTTACAGCCATTTGTTTTTTGAATGAGCATGCGTTAATGTCTTTTGTGAGTGATCCACTTGGACAATGATAAATTACATTTGATTTTTCTATTTCGATTGCGCCACCAATGGTAGCATCAGAACATAAATAAACGTGTTGTGCGCCACAGCCTGTAAGAACAAGACTTAATAAAATGAGTAATCCTATAACTAAAAAACTTATTTTTCCTCGCATAGCTATTGTTTGAATCTTGTTCTTTTTAAGTATTATGTTTATGGGGCTTGTTGCAAAATACTCAAATGCGTATATTGGCGCCGAGGGAGGCCAATTTTTTACCTTGTAAAAAATAATATGGCTGTGCTCCAATATACATTTATCTTCGTTTTGCAACAAGCCCGTTTATGGAACTCCAATCAAGAAAAAAGTAGTAGGGTTGCATAAGCCACCTTCTGTTAGGACCAAAGAAAAACAAAATTGTTTCTCCGATATCCTTTCATTGGATTCTACTAAGCGTTGTTACAACTTGCACCTGCAGGGTCGCGATTTTCAGCCTTTCTTTTAGGGACGTCCGCGTGTTAACTTATTTTTGTCGCCAAAAACGTCGAGCGCATCATTCCATTACCTAAAAGGGGTTTCATCCAACAAGGATGCACTTGCGTGTATTTCTGTACGGTTGCCAACCCTATTCGGGTTCTCCGCAATTGGAGCTGCAATGTTGACAGCACAAAGATACCTAAGCATCTTGATTTGTCGTGGTGGGTGGACTTTCCTAAGACCTTACGGCCCTGACCAATGTGCCAACCCTACTGTTTGTTGAGAATGTAAAATAATTTATAAAATCTCCTATGACAATCGCTTTTTTCAATTTTGTCGAAGTTTTTATATAAGACTAGATATTTGAAGAATAGATGTCTAAAAATGTTGAGATTATTAGTTTGAGTAATGCTCGCGATTTTGCTAAAACTATTTCTAATGAGAGTGCTCAAAATATTTTAGAATTCATTACAAGTCATAAGGGTTGTTCGGCAAGTCAAATCGCAAGTGGTCTTAAAATTCCTGCGTCAACTGCACATTATCATCTGCAAGCTCTTCTCAAAGCTAAAATAATTACTAATGAAGAATTTCATTATAGTGCAAAAGGTAGAGAGGTTGCTCATTATCTTATTGCAAAAAAAGTAATTATTATTGTTCCTGAAAATATTGGGCAAGAAAATTCTTTTGTACTTCAATTAAAAGCTTTACTTCCTGGAACACTTATCGTTGCTATCATTGCTATTGGTCTTGGTCTTAAAAAATTTTTAATAGGTGGTTTTGGTAGTTTTGCTGGAGGAAATTTTGCTAAAGCAAGTATAGATTCTGCTCAACCACTTGCTTTTGAAAGCACGAGATACGTGGATCAAGCTCCCCAAATCCTTGCTCCTGCAAGTAATGAACCAAATTTTTTGCTTGGATTAATTCTTGGTGCTGCCGTAATTATTTTGGCTTCTGCTTTGTATGCTTTTGCAAAAACAAAATTAAATAAATAATTCAAACCACTTTCTAGTGAGAACATCAGATTTATAAATAGTTAAAAGTCAACTAGAAGTCTATGTCCGAACCAATATTTCGTATTCAAAAAGTGTGTAAATCTTTTGGAAAACATATTGTTCTAGACAATATTGATTTAGACATTTATCCTGGAGAAATTCTTGGCATTATTGGTGCGAGTGGTGCTGGTAAAACAACCTTTCTTAATACAATTATTGGGTTTCTTAAACCTGATAGTGGTGATGTTCTTTTTCGACTTAACCATCTTTTATCATTTAAATCATCATATATTTACAAGTCGGTTTTCAAACGACAACAAATGGTAAAAAAAGTATATGGCTTTGCTTCTCAAGTTCCTTCTTTTTACAAAGAATTAACAACTAAGGAAAACTTAGAATACTTTGGACTTTTACAAAATCTAGATAAGGAAACAATAAAATCAAATATTGAGACTCTTCTTAATTTAATGGATTTAGAAGACTTTGCAAATTTAGAAGCAAAACATCTTTCAGGTGGTATGGAACGACGACTTGATATTGCTTGTGCTCTAATACACGATCCTGAAGTTTTGATTTTGGATGAACCAACAGCAGATTTAGATCCTTTGTTACGTAGTCACATTTGGGATTTAGTTCGTAGAATAAATAAAAAAGGTACAACCATAATTCTTTCAAGTCATCATCTTGCAGAATTGGAGCAGTTATGTGACCGTGTTGCAATTATTAAAGACGGGTCTGTACTTGGTATTGGTAAACCTCAAAACTTAAAAAAACAATTTACCATGGAACAAAAGATTACCATACAAACTAAAACGAAAAAATATGATCGTATTATTGCAGCCTTACAAAAAAAGAAAATTAACAAAATAAAAAAGAGTGATGATGCCTTATTAATTTATACTGCTAATCCTGAAAAGACAATTATTAAAATTTTGGCAATTTTAAAAACGAGAAATGAAAAACTTACTTTTGTTGAGGTAACAAGTCCATCATTAGATGATGTATTCATTTCTATTTGGAAAAAAGATGAAGAGGATGATTTATGAAATTCTTAAAAACTATTCTTAAGAATTTTAAAATTTTATTTCGTTTAAAGACATCTCTTATCGCCATCATTTTGGGTCCTCTTTTTATTATTCTTATTGTAGGTCTTGCCTTTAATTCATCTTCAAGTTTTGATGTTGTCATTGGATATCATTCTCCTGATAATAGTTCTTTAACAGCAGAGTTTGTTGAAATTTTAGGAACCTCAAATGCGCTCAAAGAGTTTGATTCGAAAGAAGCCTGTGCATCTGATTTAGAACAGGGACTTCTACATATTTGTATAGATTTCCCTGAAGATTTTATTTTAGAAGATGGAAAACAAAATAATATTACTTTTGTTGTGGATAAGGCGCGAATAAATCTTGTGTACAGTGTCATTGAGAATGTTTCTGATCGTGTTGGTATTAAAACTGAAGAGTTAAGTATGGGACTTACTGATGCTTTGACTAAAACTTTAACCAGCACATCTGCAACTATTGATGAGAATCTTGGTTCTCTTATCAAAGTAAAAAAAGCTATTAGTGATAGTAGTAATGATGCTAATACGATTAATCAAAATGTTGGAAGTATGGATTTAGACATGGTTTCTGTTTCTGTAAACTTTGAAAGCGATGCAGATACTTTGCTTGCTAGAACCAGATCCTTGGATGATGAAATTCAATCGATTTCTGACGCAGGTTTAGCTTTAATTGTAGATATTAAAGCAGAAAGCCCCACAGATAATATTACTTCTCTTCTAAACACTTTGAAAGCTAATTTTGAAGATCTTAAAGCTGAAGGTACAAGCAAACATTCCAGTGCAAATAATACGGTAAATAGTTTAAAAGATAAGATTACCAAAGCAAATACTGATTTAGGCACTCTTGAAACTAAATTGGGTACTGCTAGAACACTCTCTGCTGAAAATCAAAAGAAAATTACTTCCTTGCGTTCAAATCTTAATTCCATTGCATCAGATATTGATACAATAAAACACAGTTTAGAAGAAGCTGCTCAAAAGATTAACAATATAAAAATAACATCTTCCGATCAAATTGTAAATCCTATTACAACAAATATAGAAACTGTTTCTTCAGATACAAATAAGCTGACAATTTTATTTCCTTATGTTCTTATGCTTATTGTTATGTTTGTTGGTCTTTTATTATCTAGCACTCTTGTTGTTGTTGAAAAAAAGAATAAAGCCGCATTTAGGGTTTTCACAACACCAACTAGAAATGAATTTTACATTTTAACAACGTTCTTCACTGCATTTATTATTGTAATACTACAACTAATTGTTATTTTAGTGGTTGCTAGTTATTTCTTCATAGATCTCATCAGTGCAAATTTAATGACGAACAGCATTATTCTTATTTTGGCTTCTTCTTTATTTGTGATGATGGGTATGGCTATTGGTTATCTTATGAGTAATCAACAAGGAACAAATATGGCAAGTATTTCTCTTGGAGCAATATTTTTATTTATTTCAAATATGGTTTTACCAATTGAATCAGTATCTGGTTATATGCAAAATTTTGTCCAATATAATCCTTATGTTCTGGTGTCAGAAACTCTGAGGAAATCAATTTTATTTAGTGCGGGTTTTGATACTATAGGTCGAGAAATACTTATACTTTTAGGATATAGTCTTATTATTGTTGTTCTTATTATTTTGTTTCAAAAAGTTTCAAAGAATATGTTTTTTAGACATATTCCTCATTTAAGAGCTAAGAAACAGGAGCATCTTAGTCAAAAAACTATTTTGAAGGGTGAGCTTATCGAAACTGAGAAAGAGTTTATTAATTTGGTTCGGAATATAACTGAAAAAGAGCATGTTCAATTTATTAAAAAGAATAAAGAAGCTAAACAGTTTATTGAACATACTATGAAGAAACCCATTCTTGCTAAACAATTGAAGAAACTTTCTCAAAAAGATTTACTTAAATCAATTGCTCATGCAAATAAAGATATTATTACATCCTTGAAAGATAAAGAAAAAATAAAAGACGCTACACAACCATTAAAAAATAACAGTAGAGAAAAGCGCATAAAGCAAAAGTAAAAAGAGTAAAATAAAAAGAACTTTTTCTAAAAAACCTCCAACTTTAATTGATCCACGTATTTTTATTGAAAAGGGATAGATAAACAAACCTTCTTTTGTAAGCATATCTAGAAATAAATGAGATACAAAGCCCAGCACAAACCCCAATAAAGGCAACAAGTTTTCAAATAGAATAAAAAGAGGTATTGCAAAAATTCCTAAAGCAATAAATGAGTGAAAAAAACCTCTATGTTTAAACAATACACCTACAAGTTGAATTTTTCTTCCAATAATTGAATGTCTTTCATCAATATCAGGCAATAAGGATCCTAGTATTGTAAGAAAAAAAGCTAGTAACTTCACAAAAAAAGGTCCTGAAAAAAGTTGTAGAAGAACAAGACCTATAAGTGCACCTGTAAGTGCGTGCGTTCTTCCTAACATCCTTTCTTATATTTCTTCATCTAAGTCGTCTATGGATAAAAGTTCTTCGTCATCGTCTTTAACGAGCTCTTCTTCAATTGCTGCAACTGGCGGAACTCCTTGTGTAGGTGCAGTTGTTGATGGCGCTTCTTTTGGAGTTTCTTCAGTTGTTTTTGTTGAAGATGCTTGTGCACCTGGTTTAGGATCAGGATCTATTTGATAGAGTACAAGTTCCAGATTGTTGTAATTTTCGTTTTTCTTTACTCTTGCTCTTGCAGAAACTATTTTTCCTAGTAGATCAGTTTTTATTTGTTCTAATAAGTCTTGGTCTGTTCTCAAACGTAATACTTCTTCGCCAGTTTGGCCTAGAAGTATGTTTATTTGTTCTTTCCAAAGTGATGCTCGTAAGTTTGTTGTTCCATCATCTAAAAATAGATTCATTACGTAATTGAATGTAGGTGTTTTTTCTCCGTGTGTTACACAACTAAATACACCCTCTTCTTCCTGCATTCGTTTATTGCATTCTGGACAACTCTCAAAAAATCTTGGATCATATACTTGAACAATTGTTGCTGTAATATTTACAAAGGTATCATTTTCAGTTATTTCGTTAAGTTTTTTTGGTGTTGATTCTTGTTGTTCTGTTCGTTCAGCAACCTTAACTTCTTTTCCTTCTGGATTAATAATGCAATGTGATGAACTTCCCATATGAATTTCGGTTCGTTCATTATTTTCTTTGGAATATGCATGTTGAATTTCTAGTACATCTCCTTCGTTAAACTCTGTGAAAAAACTTGTTTTATCATTCCAGAAAGTTATTCGTGAAACTCCTGACTCATCTCCAACAAATATGCTTCCTACTTTTCCTGAACCGTCTGGTCCAAAGCTTCTTAAGTCATATTTTTTAAGTATTTTAACGAGTACAAATACATTTTTCATTCCTGGTGTGATTTCTTTTAGTTTTGTTATTGTACTTGGCCCTGCACCTAAAGATATTCCTATTTCATTTGCAATAATATGTGCGGCACCTTCTTCAGAAATAAGGCTTCCTAGAGATTCCATTTTTTCTTGAATTTTAGTTTGTAGTTCTTCTGCTGTTATTTTATTAGAAGCAATAATCTTATCTTTTAGTTCTTGTAATCCTTCATTTACCATATATACCTTCTCCAATATAAACTTTAAAAAATATAGTTTGCAGTAGTTAATCTGTCTGCTAGAATCTAGTGAGTATTGCTTGTTTTTAAGCTTTACGGCGAAACTGCCAGTGTGTCAAGAATAGTTAATTCTAAGGTGAAAGACCGGATGTGAAAGGAGGTAATAAAGAAGGATGCACACATGTTAGTGATAAAGGCCTGCTGACTGGTAGATTTGAAAGTGTAAAAGTCTTTTTTTGTATCGATAGAGAATTATTAAAATGATCTCTTGCAGTTAAAGTATAGCTGTAGCTTGTTAAAGGATTTAATAAGTTAAAATTTGTTGAGCTTGAGCTTCGTATTTCAGAGTATCCTGAAAGCAAGTAATAATATTTCTTAATATTTGAATGACTAAAGGTATCAACATATAGTTGTCCTGCCACATTTATATGGTTTTGACTTTGTGGTGCTTGCTTCGCTGCTGATTCTAAAAGAACAAGGTTTGGGCTGCTTGGGAAAGCATTGGATGTATTTGTTATACTCAAATCAAAACTATAAATATCTGTTTCTGTTAAAGGAACTTCCCATGTGAAAAGTACAGCATCGAAATTATTGCAAGCAAAGTTCGTAAGCAAAGGTTGCAATTCTTGTGGCGCCTTTGTGTCGTTTAAGTAGACAGAAAATTGAAGTTCTTTGTCAGTAAAGGTAAAATTGCTTGTAAACCTGTAGTTGTGTTTGTTGTTCCTGCAAACATAAGAATCATGACTCGAGTCATATTTTATCCAAGAAAGATTTGTTAGTGATGTTTTCAAAAGAGCGAGTTTAAGTGTATCGCTTGGAACATCCCATGTTTCATCAGGAACCAATAGAGCTTCTTGTAATTCTAAACGAGTTTCATTATTATTTGTTTTGTCAACAAATATTTCTACATAATCTCTCGTAGTAAATACTGTTGCTGTTGAGCCTTGCTGAGTTACTTGTTGTTGAGTTGGAGTTACAGGTACTGCCCCCCGCAAAGCATCATAATGAGTTTTTATTATTACACTGTAACAAGCAGCAGGATTATTATTGGTTGTTTGGCAATTTGTTTTTTCACCGTTATAGTATCGCGCAATATTTACAAAATTTTTATTGAGAACTGCAGGTAAAAGATAGTCAGTCTTTTCTATAAATAAAAAGAATCCTTCAATTTGTGTTTTTTCAGATAGTGCAAATGCATCATACTGCGCCTTAGCTGAAGGATAACCCAATTTCCCATGATTAAATCCCATTATCTGCGCAATACCTGTACTGATAGCCATATACGCAGCATCTTGATTAAGACTTTCTGCATAGTCAAAAGCAGTTCTATCAAGATGATTTGTGCTACAAGTACTTCCATGATCATATGTTACATCCCAAATGTTACGCATACATTCATTCATTTCACCTTTAGTTAATGGAGGATTTGCAGAGCAAGTTACATACCAAGGTGCTTGATTATAATAGTTACCGAAAATGTGTGGTTCAAAACGAATTATTGGTGTTTGTGGTGAACAAAAGGAATCGCTTCTTGACTCTGCTGAAAAAATTGCTAAGGCAATTGTTGGATCCATTCCTAAAGCGTTTGATTTCTCTGTAATGAGTGCTTCTCGTTGAACTTGACTCAAAGCACCTGTTAAAGGAATACTTATTGGAGGACTTATTGGATTTTGTGAAGGTGTGTTTGGTGATGGTATTGTAGGACTTGTTGTTTGAGGTATTGAAGAATCATAATAACTTTTTGTTGGGTTGAATGGTAATTGCAGAACAAATTCTTCGCTTGAAGAATCGATTCCGCCAAGAGATTCTTCCCCAACAATAATAGTTCCATCAGCTGATAATTCCATTACGAATTCAGGATAACGGCTTGCTAAGTTTGCATCAATTGTTATCGGACAAATACAATTTGTTTGCTCATTTCTATAACAGTCAAGTAATTGTTCAGTAATTGAATATGCTAAAGCGTCTTTTTCACCATTTCGCGTAACTTGAACTCTTTTCGCATCACTTGCTCTTGGTTTTGCTAAAGCATTAAATTTATTTATTTGTGTTTCAACACATGATTGAATAGTATTATCGCAGTCATGTAAAAAAGATAAGAAGGTATTTGTGTTTCCTGGATTTGAAATATATTGTAAAGCTTCTAAATCAAGCAAGGTTGTGGAGTTCATGAATGGTGTGAATGAAATGTAGTTATCAGGTTTTGAAATCGTTGTTTTTGACGGGTTTGTTTTGGAGGGTAAAGTTGTAGGTGGTTTTACGGGATTATTGAGATTTACCATCCCCACATTACCAAGATTGGTGTTTAGAAGAGTCGTAGTTTGCGGTTTAGGATTTGCTGCCTGAAAGACTGCGAGACTAGGATATCCATTTTGTTTATACATATATCTATATGCTGCGCGAATACTTGTGCCTGTTGAAGGAACATAACTTGTTGATTCGAGCGATTGTTTTGTAAGTCCTGTTGATCCTCGAGAATGCACTATTTCGCCATTACCAATATAAATCATTATATGACTTATGTTTTCTTGAGGAACACTTGCATAAAATAAAATGTCTCCTGGTTCTGCTTTATCTATAATAACATCCAAGGTACAATTAAGATTCATGTCTTCTCCACAAATTAATTGTGCGCCATTTGTTTTTGCTTCTTCTCTATACTGATTTGCTGTCGTTCGTTTATCAAATTCTTGTATTCCTGCATGTTTTCCCACCCACCAGACAAATCCTGAGCAGTCAAAACCAGGATTTATTGGTTGATTCGTTTTAGTATTTATTGAAGGAATACTTGCACCAATATTATAAAAAAATGATTGAGCGGTACTATCTCTTGCTGCAATGGTTTCATCATAAGTATATGGTGAAAGCCCTCCCCAAACATAAGGTAGATTTATTTGCGGTGAATAAAGAGCTCGATAATATATCGCTATATCTGCAACACATTTTCCTGTCCCGCAAGGAACTATTTGTTCTTGCATATAGCCTCCTAAAGGACCATTATAAGAGAGTGATTGAGAAAGTTGTAGATAATTTGAACCTGTTTGTGGTAATTGTGTATTCGTCTGCAAGGCAGTTATTTGACTTGTTGTCATTAAGGGAATTTTTATATTTTTTTGTGGTTTTCCTTGTATTTGTAAAATATTTTGTGGTAGTTGTTTTAGTGAAATATCAAAATACATAGTGAGTTGAGCTGGTGTATATGTTGCAAAGTATTCTCCGACGATTTCTTTATAGAACTCTTCATAAGCTATCGGGAAGTTTGGTTCGCAATTAAATTTTTCAGAAGAATAAGATGCGTAAACATACTCACCACAAGGTAGCGTTGTAACGCCTGTATCACTTGCTTCATAGTAAAGCCCTCCTTTTTCAAAGAGTTCATCTGTAGCTAGTTCTCCCCCATAATTTGCTGCTAAATCAATATATGTTTTTGCTGCTTCTGCTTGTTCGTTTGCGTGAAGAATCGAGTATTGTTCTGTTCCTAAAGGATCAAAAGAAATGTCCACTCTTGTAAATATGATAAGAATAAATGCTGCTAGAAGAATTCCTATGCTTGCTAGAAGCATGAATCCTATTCCTTTTTTGTTGGTAAATATTCTTTGTGTCATCTTTTTCCTTATTGATAAATATCTTGTTTGTTTGTAAATATTTTTTGCGTCATTTTATTCTATGTGAATAACTATTGTGTAGTCTCCTGGTTCTTCGTTCGGTGTGTGTAAGTTTGTTGGTAAGTGTAAATCCAAGTAAGTAATTGTGGGAACTCTTGGCGTACCAAGAAGGAGTTCTAACCAATAATGATTTGACATAATTGTTTTTCCTTCATAGAGCTGAACTACCACAATATATTTTTCATATATGTCTTGTTCAATGAGAGGTCTAAGATTTAATTTTGCAGTATCAAAAATTAAGCTTCGCAAATCACTTTCTTTTCTAGAATCAATTTTTGTTGGCTTGGCTTTCATTTTAAGAGCATAATACATATTTAATAACTCTCCAACAGTTTTTTCTTCGTTATTAAAAAGTACAGGTGTTTGAACAAATGTTCTTGCTGCTTGCATTCGTATAGCGTCTGATTCTATTTGTGTAATTGCATTTGATAGTTTTGCTTCTCGTTGATTTGCAACAAAAAAGAGCATAAACAATGCTATTGCTATAATAATGATTGCAATCAATGTTTCTGTGAAGTCAACTGAATGCGTTGCTGCTTTTTTGTTCATATATCCACCTTTAAAAATGCTGGATGCAAATCTCCTTGCAGGTTTCTAACAAGAACGTACCTTGTTTGTTCGTGTTTTAGTTTTCCTTGATAGAGTTTTAGTTCTTTGGTGGTAAAATTATTATCTAGTGATTCTAAATATATATTTATTTGTGGTAGGTTTTTCCCTTGAAAACAATCTTCCACATACTGTTTTTCAAATGTATCTATTTCAATAATATCTTGGTGGTATGAAGGTGTACTTATGTTTCCTTTAACAAAACAAATATTTGTAAGTCTTTCTACGACGAGTTGTTGTTTTAAATTATCTGAAATAGGTACGTATGATTCTCCGTGTTTAATTGCTGCAAAAAAGTATATTGATGCTACAAGAAGAATAATAAAAAGACCTATAATAAAAAAGTATATTTTCCCTGTGAGTATTGCGGTGTCTGCATCTCCTTTTTTATTTGTAAATAGTTTCATTTATTTGTAAAATGCTTCGCAAGCACCTACCACATATGAAATGATAAGTCTTTGATCTGGTTCTTTGTTTAAAATTATTAGAGTGTTTTGATCGCTTGGAAATGCGATTTCAATGTATGCTTCTGTACTCAATGAAGATTTTTGTAGAGCATAAGTAAGGTGAGGCATGTTTGGTAAAAATGTTTGTTGCGCAGTCCACTGTGCTAAAGGTTTTGTTTCAGATTCATCTGCCGAACCATAATATATTTTTGTTTTTGTATCTTCTATAAGTGTAAAAATTATTTTCATGCTTGACGATTTTGTTTCATTTACTTCAAAACCCGCATCACGCAACCTTGTTTCTAAGAGTCCTTCAAGCCTTTTAAGAGCTGTTTTTTGATCTTGTGTGAAGGAAGGATAACTTTTTGATTCTACATGTAAATTTACTTGTTTTTTAGAATATTGTGAAGTTGCCGGAACAGGATTTGTTACTATCACTCCTAGTTTTTGTTCATAAGCATCATATAAATATACTTTTGATCCTTTTTTTTCAATAGTGAGGTTTTGTATTTGTACTGTTTTTTTCAGAGGGAAATCGAATTGTTTTGCTCTGGTAAAATAGTATGTACTTACAGCGAATGTTTGTCGTTGGCTTTGAATTTCGTCTTCCCCATACGTTGTTATCATGTTTCCATCTATTTTTATGGACGTTCCATCTACTGACCTTGGTATTTGAAAGAAGAGGTCATTGCTTATGCTGAATGTCGTGTCTAAGAGTAGTCCGACATCTCTTGAAAAATAGAGATTTGTTATTTTGTCTTCGCTTCCCGCATAAGAAGTAAAGTTAAGAAATAAGACTGCCACCAATATTCCTATCGTTATGCTCATAATGGTTATTGTTGATAGTCCTCCTCTTTTTTGTTGTAGCATAAAAACCTCAATAATTATTTTTCTTGAAATAAAGGATATAATTTTTGATCTAATGGATCAATCCAAGAAATCAAATTGTAATTTCCTGAAGGATTTGATAATAATAAAATAGTTCCTTGGGAAGCAGTTGTTTTAACCCCTATTATTTCAGTTCTATTAACAAGAGAGATGGAACTTTTCCCACTTTGTTTAACTTTGGGGAAAAGAAGTGTTGTTTGTATTGGATTTGATTCTTTAGTAAACTGATTTCCTGATAGAGAATATTCTACTTTTGCTTTTATAATCAATTTTCCAGTTCCTGTTTCAGTATACATCAAAATCGATTTAGAAATTTGAGTAGGTGTCGGGTTTAATGACTGAAATGAATTGAGACTGAGAAAATCTCCGATTTTTATATCTAACTCTTGATAACAAGTTTGTATTTGACTTTGTTGCTTTGCTTTTACACATTGATCGAACTTTTTTATAAACCCATCTTCTAATGTGGTAAATGATTGTATTATTTGTTGGTCGATGCTTGCTACATTGGATTTAGCTTGGAGTTTAGTTATTGTTGTTGGAAAAAGGCAATGATCATGAATGCATACTCCAAGTACATTATTTATCCCTATGTGTTTTTCAAAACGAAAAACGACTTTTGGTGGTATAAGTTCTTTTTTCTTTGCATGTTTCTCATCAGCGTAACCCATTCCGCCAATAATAACTCCTCCATCCCAAGCATAATCTCTAATTAATAGATTTACATAACTTGATTCTTGTTCTTCATAATTATAATTTTTACCAACGACTGTTGAAAAAAAGATATCATGTTGTTTTGCATCATCATCATTAATAAGTATGAGAATATCTAAAGGTATAGGATAATATATTTGGCGACCATCTTTATTTGATTTATCAACTGCATCACGTATTTCTTGAAAATAAACAAAATCCCGTCTTTCACCCCGAGAGTTTCCAAAGATGGTTTCTTTTGGTATTGGATCACCCACACAAGTTACTTGCATGCATGGTAAACCACCATTTGAAGCAGAACTTGGTTGACCTATATTTTCAAAAATATTCTTTTGAGTAAGTCCTGTTGCTTTAGTTTCTGTTAAGTCGTTTCCCCAAAAAGGTCCATCTTTACAAAGACAAATACACGCTCTATCTTTACATTCATCAACATCTGGTCGTTCAAAAACATAGTAATGTTGAGGTATTTCTTCATGTACTAAATATATGGGTTCTCTTCCAGCTGAAAAGAACATAAACAGATCCTCATCTGTAAGTCTAACGAAGTAAGAAAAGTTTTCGTTTGCTTGTGATGCAGATAAATCTTTTACTGTATCTGCAAAGTTATCTAAAAGAAGAGAATTGTCTGCTTTTTTTTGTTCAAAAAGATGCACAGTCATTTGCAAACCAACAACTATGAGTGCAACAGAAAGGACTATTGAAAGTAGTGCTGCGGTTATTATTTCTGCTTTTCTTTGTGTGAACATTGTCTAAGTAGTATTTTATTTGATTTTTTATGATTCTTTTAATGCGGCTTTTGCACATGCTTCTTTTAATTGTTTTTTGCAATCTGCTGTTGTAACGTTACAAACACGTTGATATTCAAACTCTTCATTAAGAACAAGATGGTCTGTCATAAAATCTGAAAATGAGCAAGTTCCGCCCGTAACTGACCAACAAAAATTCTTCAATTCAAAAGGCCCAGTTTTTAGATAAGGCATTAATTCTTTTGAAACAGAAAGTGTTCTTGTTGCAGGATATTCTTTTTGATTTGTATAATATGTTTGTAATCTGCCAACATCCGTTATTTTTATTTGTGTTAAAGTAGGTAGTTTTGGTTTACTAGAGACTGCTGTTGGATTCGTATTAAAAATTTTTGAGTTATCCTTTACATCTTCTCTAAGAACATAAAATGTTGGTCCGCAAGGACAATCATCATCTTGTATAAGTCCGTCACCGTCTAAATCCACACCACAAGGAAGTAAGTCTGTGAAGGTGTCATCTGCTGCTGTAAATGTTTTTTTACCAAAAGATGTTAATGTTAATAAAAGAACCATTCCTACAATAAATCCAAATATCAACACAAATATAATGCTAGACGCTGCACGTTTTGAAATCATAATATATCACCTTGTAAATGAGTTATTTTAAAATTATTTTTTAGGATTTGTATTGAACCCTTTTCAGGTAAAGATATTCCTTGCACTGTGCTTTCTCCAGTCATTGAATCAATAGTATTTGATGTGTTCGCAGTTGCCACAATAGTTTCTTTTAAATCGCTAAACCATCCAGTCAGTAAACCAGTAATTATAAGTATGGCTAAAACTATAAGTAATATTGCAAATATTTTTTTTAACATATCATCCATGTGTATCCCTTAGTTAACTTTTTCCTTTTTCTAAAAAAAATCAAATATTCGTTTAAAACCTGATTCTGCCGCAGTATTTGATGCTGAAATCATATACCAAATAAATGCTGCCATTATAACAAGTACTATAACAAGAAAAACCATTTTTCCAATGGCCATGTCTTCAAAAAATCCGCCTTTTTTGTTTTGTAATAGTTTCATATAAATGGACACCCTAGTTCTTTTTGCGCAAAGTCTAATGTACTAAAAATTACTAATGTATTTTTATCATCAACATTTC
>CAZFEG010000002.1:45013-46862 GCA_964517565.1 uncultured Methanosarcinales archaeon | reverse complement strand
CGAACCATTTCGAGTATTTAGAACATCAAAATATATACACTACATCTTTTTTGCACTAATATTATATGGATTTTCTTCAATGCTCGATAGATTTGTGTTAACAAAATATGCAGTTGAACCAATTCAATATTTAATCATGGTGCAACTATTTATTGCAATAGGATTTTTTGCACTCATTACAGTTCTACATGGTGGTGTTGCAGATATTCGAAAAAGTTTTAAAAAAACTGGATGGTGGATTGTTCTGGTAAGTTTATTTACTATAGGATATAGATGGTGCCAACTACAAGCAGTACAAATAGCATATGTTGGCCTAGTCATAGCAATTAAACGTCTTTCAACACTCATAACAGTTATTGTTGGTGGAGAATTATTTCATGAACACCAACTTCTTAGAAAAATAATCGCATCAATAGTTATGCTTGGATGCATAGCACTCATTATACTCTAAAGTTCTATTCGATCACCAATCTTAAGTCGAAGAATACGACGAGGAGCATAAGACCAAGAAACTAAATTCTTTCTCATCGCAGCAAGCATAAAAGGTTCACCATGAAGAGGCGCAACAAAATCAGGATTTAATAAACTAAGTAAACGTTCGTGATCTTTAGCGAAAGCATGACCTGAAACATGAACATCTTTATACATAGTTACATCACAAGAAACTAATTTCTTCTCAAGTGCGGCACGATTTTCAACAATTAAAGGAGTAGGTATCACATTACAAGAAAAAATAACAACATCATCAGAATTAAAATTGTATAAACCAGAAACCATACGATTTAACATTGCTTGAGGCTCACCTTGATGACCTGTAACAATTAAAAAATATTTCTCAGGATGAAGTATTTTTGAAAGAAAAGACTTAGCCTGACTAGAAAAACGAAGAACACGACCACGTTTAGTTAAATCAACAATATTCGCATCAGACGCTGCAGAAATATATTTCCCTAAAGAACGACCAATAAATACAACTTCACGGTTTAAAGAATCAGCCAAATCACAAAGAGAAACCAAACGATAAATCTGAGAAGAAAATGTAGAAGCAACAATGGAACGTGCAGAAGAGAGCTTGGTTGTTAAATCTAAAACTTCCTGACGAGCAACAGACTCACTAGGACAAAATTCATCCTTAGGAGCATATAATGAATCAATAAATAAAAGTTTCACCTTACCCTTCAAGGCTTTAAGAGACTCTAGAGTCCGAGGCTGTTCAAAAGGAGAATACTCATCATCCTTGTAATCATTAGCATATACAATAACGCCATCAGACGTGTGAAGAGCAATAAGAACAGTTTGAGGAGTGGAATGTGCAACAGGAATAAAATCTATTTTAATGTCGTCAATAAAAAAAGATTCTCCAGGAAGATACTGCTTGATAGGAATAGAAACATTTCGTTCCTCACACAAAGAACGAATAACTTCACCAGTAAAAGGAGTGGCAAAAATAGGGCAACTAAACTTTTTCGCCAAATACGGAATAGCACCAATGTGGTCAAGATGAGCATGAGAACAAATAATGGCAACAACATTCTTTTTCAATGAGCGAATCGAACGAATATCTGGTAAAGAACCGGAAGCGAGAAGTTTTCTTAAAGGAATTTTTTTCCCAGGAAAATCAGATTCAGACACTTCAACAAAACGCTCAAGATGAAAACCCATATCTAAAATGATAATCTTGCCATTAATCTCTACAGCAACAGAATTTCTACCAATTTCTTCAAAACCACCAAGAGGGAAAATACGAATAGACATAAAAATAGAATTCTTACTGAAGTTTATAAATTCTAACAAACGAAAAACTGCGGGGAAAGGGGTTCCCACGCCAGTGCAACTAGGCGAAACAAGA
>CAZFEG010000002.1:0-44913 GCA_964517565.1 uncultured Methanosarcinales archaeon | reverse complement strand
GAGTCCAAGTAAAAAAAACTTGAACGCACAAAGAAAAAAAAACGACTCGCACGCTGGAACAAAAAAAAATTATGAAAAAACTGCGGGGAAAGGGGTTCCCACGCCAGTGCAACTAGGCGAAACAAGAGAGTCCAAGTAAAAAAAACTTGAACGCACAAAGAAAAAAAAACGACTCGCACGCTTGAACAAAAAAAAAATTATGAAAAAACTGCGGGGAAAGGGGTTCGAACCCTTGTAGGCACTAAGCCAATGGATTGCTCAGTCATCACGCAACTGTTGCGCTCTTCACTCAATGACGATTTAACGCTTGAGTCCATCCCGTTTGACCACTCCGGCATCCCCGCAAGATAACTTAGTTCAAGACAAAAGTAAATTATAACTATTTTGTCTTTCAAAATTTTGAATAATGCAAAATTCTGAAGATAACTTTGCAAAGTTATCTTTCAAAATTTAGTCCGCAAATAAAGATATAAGAGCTTGTATTGCGAACTAACCAATAGAAATAAGAAACGATTTATAAAATATTCTTTTGAAAAAACAGAACTTAAAAAGAATTAATTAATCTAATGAACGAAGTCTCTCTTCAATAAGAGCTAAAGCATCGTTAAGAGCGTCAAGCTCAGATTCTTTCTTTAAAGGCTCAGAATTAGAAGGTTTATTCTTCGTTGTTTTTTTCTTCTTTTTTTCAGATTCTTCTTGTTTTTTAAGAGAAGAATCAATAGAATGCAATAATTCTTTATTAGGTAATTTTGTCTCCAATTCAGTAAATAGAGACATCATCAAATGAAGCTGAGATTTTAAATGTGTAACAAGTTTAGTTTTTTCCTCTCGAAGAACCATTAAATTAAAGTACACTTTAGACGCTTCTAAAGACATACGTGAAGTTTCTAGAAGTTTAATTCTAATATGTTTAGGATCAATTACTTTCACAAAAAAATTCTCAGGCATCTCAGTTCATCTCTTCTCATCAGGTTCAAAAAGGGTTTGATCAACAGCTAAAACATTTTGTTCAATCTCATCTATTTTTGATTGCCATTTTTGTAAATCTTCATCTTCTCGAGTACGAAGATCATTAATGTCATTTAGGGTTCCACGTACTTCAACAAGCTGCTTTTTTAATGCGTCAACTACATCAAGAACTTGGCGGTACTCGTGAATTCGTATAAAAACTGAAGATTTTTCTTTCATTGGTTAACACCTACATTTTGCTTTTAGCGAGTTTGCTATCAATAATTAATAGATTTTTATTAAATTTCATAAAGTTTGCTTTCATCTTTTTTAATAGACGGCCAGTTTTTTCATTTGGTTGAATGAAATCCATAGTGTTTTCTGCAAAACGTCTTTCGAAATCATGTTTTGTCCGTTTTAGACCAGTAATTGCCTCAACATATTTTTCTTGTTCAATGAACAAATCATGAAAATCAAATTCGGATTCATCAAAGGAAGCTAAATCAGAAGCTTCAGGAGTTGGTTGAAGTGAATCATGTGAAGATTCTTCAAAACGAGGAAAGTCTGATGATGAAACATCACTTTCTGGTTCAGCACCATTATCTAATGTTTGAGCATCCAATAATTCATCAAAGTCTTGAGAAGATGATTCTTTGGAAGAAGTAACAATAGGATCTTCAAAAAGAGGAACGCTAGATGGCGTCTCTGAAGAAGGCGTTTCTAAAGAAGTACTCTCTGAAGAAAGCGTTGGAGAATCAAGAGAAGGTTCCAGTTTTGCATCAAAAGCTTTTTGATTTTCAGAGCTATTTAATGTTGAAACAGTTGAAGGATCAGAAATTGTAGGAATAGGAGGTAAATCATTAATGTTTGAAATATTTGAAGACTGAGAACTACCGCTTGGTACTGATTTCTTTTTGTTAAAGCTAAATAAACCCAATATTACACCTCTTTTTTAAATAAAATAGAATTGAGACTATTAAAACATTTCTCACCACTCTTAAGAAAAAACAATCACCTAAGGGGTAATTAACAAGTAAAAAAAGCGAAATATTTTCGGAAAAAAGCGAGAAACATACAAAAAGAAAAAAGAAAAAAAAGAAAGTGTGACAAATACAAAACCAATTATTATGGGTGTGATGGGAATACTAATTGTTTTATTCTGTGGACAAATGATTCTTGCAGAAATGAAAATAATAAACTATGATAGAGAAGAACTAGGAATAGAATTGCTTCTCACCAATCAAACAGCTTGTTTTGAAGAAATAACAACAGTATTTCACATACAACGTACAAACTATAGCTCAAACAATGAAAACCTAGAATTAACATATCTGCATGAAACAGAACATATAGGGAAAAGAATTTCACAAGAAGAAATTCAAAAAAGTTTTAAAAAATATACTAAAGCAAATACAGGAACATTTTATGCAAATAAAACAGGAGAATACAGAAATATATTCACTCCGCTGAACGAAAATATAAGTCTTTTTTGGGACGTAAATATTACTTGTGAAATATCTGAAACAAATGAAACGAACATAAGCACAAATATAACCAATCCTTTGAATGAAAGTGTGCATGAAAATATTAACCAAACAATTAATGAAACAATCAACCAAACAGAAGATAATGAAACAAACGAAACTCCAAAACCTTCTGAAGAGAATAATACAAATAAAGAATCTTGCCCGCTACTCATAAAAGTTTATACTGATAAAATAACATATGCAGTCGGGGATCAAGTACAAATAAATTTCTACGTCGAACCATTTAATGAAAACACAAGTATTACATATGCAATAAAAGATCTTTCTGGAAAATTTCTTAAAACACCATACACAACAAAAAATCTTCAAACAAAAAAATATACATTTAGCTCAAGTACATTACCTGAACAAGGGTTCTTTGTCCACGCAGAAGCACAAAACAACTGCAATACAACAAACGATAAAAAACTAATTATGCTCGTTGGAGAAGGCGGGGAGAATGAAGAATTTGAAACAGAAATAAAAATAACAAAGGCAGAATATTATAAAAGCACAAAAAAAGAAGAAATACAACTAAATGTTGAAATTAAAAAAGGCGAAACAACAAAAACAGTTATTACAATAAATTTCAAAGACCAAAAAGGAACAAAAGTTTATGAAACACAAAAGATTAAAGTTTTAGAAAAGCAAAATAGAATAGAAATAAATATGATTTTGCCATTTAATAGACTCACGAGCACCGAATTAATAAAAATAGAAATAGAGGGTTTGGGAGAATCAATAACAGAAATAATACAGTTACCAGAACTTCCTGAAGAAGAAAATAAAACAGAAGAAGAAAACGAACTAGAAAAAACAAATCAAGAAAAGAAAAAAACAATAGAAATAATGAACACATACAATAGAAATACTTATGTGAGTGAAATATTTAGCTGGTATGTGCGAGTAAAAGCAGAAGGTCCTCTTAACATAACAATACAAACAGAAACAAATACGTGGGAAAAAGAAGTAGATATAAGGGGTGAAGAAACAATTCAATTCGACTTAGAAAATATTTCAGCAAAAGAAAAAATAACAACAATAATACAGGCAGGAGATGAAAACCAGAGCACAGTTAAACAATTAGATCTTAAAGAAAGAGAAACAGCAAAAACACATAATTTTACAGAAACAAAGGAAGTAAATAATCTATTAACAGCAAAGACCACTTCTGTAGAGAGTACGAGCAAAAAAAGCTCAACCCAATCACAAATTATTTTAGGAGGGGTAGTTATAGCGCTTCTAGTGGGTGTTTTCTTTGGTTACGGGCCTCGAAAGGTTTTCGATAGATTTATAAAAAAAGAACGATATAATGATGACGAACAAGGCGAAAACCATGGGAAAAATAAACATAAAGAAACTAATTGAAGAAGGTCAAGTTCACATATCTGTTATTTTTGAAGTTGTAGGACAACCAAAAGAACATATAGAAAAAACGATAAAAGCATATGTTGAAACAATTAAAACAGATGAAGAACTTACATTTCTTAACGAAGAATACGAACCCGCAGAAGAACTAGATGAAGGACTCTTTAGCGTAATTGCGGAAGTAGAACTCGTTGTAAAAAATCTAGAAAAGATTACTTGGCTAGCAATGAATTTTTCTCCAGCATCTATTGAAATTATTGAACCAAGCAAATTTACAATTCCTCAAAAAGACGTTACTAATTGGATTAATGATCTACTATCAAAACTACACGAAATAGGAATGGTGCGTAAATCAGACCAAGGACAAATAGATACGCTGATACGTAATTTTAATGCAATGACTCGAAATGCAATCATACTAAGTCTTAGCGAACCACGAAATGTAGAACAAATAGGGAAAAAAATAGGTATGAATAAAGAACATGCCGAGAAATTTCTTGAAGCACTCATAAAAGAGAAAAAAATAAAAAAAGAGAAAACAAAATACTATCTCATACAATAAAAAAAAGAAAATGGACGAACTCACAAACCAAATTGAAGCAATATTATATGCATCAGGCAAAGGCGTGAGTGAAAGCAATCTAGCAGACTACTGCCAAAGCAAACCTGCAAAAATAAGTAAAGCGCTCAAAGAATTACAAGAAAACCTCTTAGAAAGAAACGGAAGTCTACTTATAACAGAACATAACGATAAATGGAAACTCACAGTACGAGGAAAATATACTCAACTCATACAAGACATTGTAAGTGAAACAGAACTTCCAAATCCAGTTCTTAAAACTTTAGCAGTTGTTGCATATAGAAGTCCAGTTATGCAAGCAGAAGTAGTAAATATGCGTGGACAAAGTGCGTACGAACACATAAAACTTCTTGTAAAAGAAAAATTCATCACGAAAGATGAAAGTGGAAGAACATTCATTCTTAAAATAACAGAAAAATTCTATAATTATTTTGATGTTGAAGGAGATGAGGAAATACGAGAAATATTTGCAAACCTTCGTAAAGAACAACAAAAAATAACTGAATTAGAAATTATAGCTATAGAAAAAGGACAAGATAAAACTGTAGAAAATGCAGGAGACCAACAGAAATTAGGAAACCTAGCAATAATAGATATGAATGAAAAAACAGGAAACGAAACAAACACTATCCAAGAACAAGAAATTCAACCAAGAGTAAAAGAAAAAACAGAAGAAGAAAAAAAAGAAGAAGAATCATTCTTAAACGACATCGATAAAAAAATCGAAGAAATTAGTAAAAGAATTGGAAAACAAGAATTACCAAAAAGAGAAATGGATAAAGAAAAAGAGGAAGAAGATCCATTAAAAGAACTAGAAAAATTAGCCGAAACAGAAGAAAAATCTGAAGAAAACTATCTATAAAATGACCTTTCTTGTGCAATGTCCTAAATGCAGGCAAAAAATGAAATACCAAGCAAGAGCGAGTAGCACATTACCTGGGAAAAAAACTTGCGTTTATTGCAATAGGCATTTCACAGTAAACCGTGAAACTATAGTCTCAAGAGTATAAATACATCTTTCTAAGCCTGAAAAAACAACTAATTTAAGCAAGAGAAAAAGTCGTAGCGCAAGACTTATAAACGTCCAAGAATTCTATGAGCACGTGGAAGACGACAAAATAGTAACTAATCCCAACCCCATTATTGAAGGGGAAGGAGAACAAATTATTCAAGCAGTAATAGAAGACGAAATGAAAGAAGCATATCTTGATTATGCTATGTCAGTTATTATTGGAAGAGCACTCCCTGATGTACGAGACGGACTTAAACCAGTCCACAGAAGAATACTCTTTGCAATGAATGAATTAAGTATGTTCCACAACAAACCATTCAAAAAATGTGCTAGAATCGTAGGAGAAGTTCTGGGAAAATACCACCCTCACGGAGATACTGCAGTTTATTATACTCTTGTTAGAATGGCACAAGATTTCTCACTAAGATATCCACTTATTCACGGACAAGGAAACTTTGGAAGTATTGATGGCGATAGTCCAGCAGCAATGAGATATACAGAAGCAAGACTTGCAAAAATAAGTGAAATGCTCCTCGCAGATATTGACAAAGAAACAGTACCATTCAGAAATAACTTTGATGACAGCCTCAAAGAACCAACAGTACTACCAACAAAATTTCCAGCATTACTCGTTAATGGAACTAATGGGATTGCAGTTGGGATGGCAACAAATATTCCACCACACAATCTTGGAGAAGTAATTGACGGAACCATAATTGTTCTTGAAAATGAAGAAGCAAGCATTACAGAAATACTTACAAAAATAAAAGGTCCAGATCTTCCAACAGGAGGAATAATCATAGGAAAAAATAATCTCTTACACATATATCACAAAGGAAAAGGACGCGTCAAAGTACGAGGAATATTTGTTGATGAACAAGTACGAGGACGAAATGCAATCGTCGTTACAGAAATACCTTATCAAGTAAATAAATCAGCACTCATAGAACAAATAGCGGACGCTGTACGAGATAAAAAAATAGAAGGAATCTCAGACATTCGAGACGAATCCAACAGAAAAGGTATTCGTGTTGTTATTGAACTAAAAAAAGATGCTAACAATGAAGTTGTTAAAAACCAATTATTCAAATACTCAAGATTACAAGTAACAATTGGAGCAAATCTCTTAGCAATAGTAGATAATGAACCAAAAGTTCTCAACTTAAAAGAAATTATACAAGAATTTGTAAAACACAGAAAACAAGTCGTAAAAAAAAGAACAGAATATGACCTTAGAAAAGCTAAGAAAAAAGCACATCTTCTTGAAGGACTCACAATAGCATTAGGTCACCTTGACAAAATAATCGCATTAATTAAACAATCCACATCCGCACAAATTGCAAAAGAAGAACTTCAAAAAAATTACACTCTTTCAGAAGAACAAGCACAAGCAATATTGGACATGAAATTACAAAGATTAACAGGACTTGAACGAGAAAAAATAAAAACAGACTATGAAAATGTTCTAAAAATAATTGAAGCACTCGAAGCTATCCTTGCAAGTGCAGAAAAAATAAAACAAATTATCAAAGAAGAACTTTTAGAATTAAAAGAAACATACAGCGATGAACGAAGAACAGTAATCAGCGACATTGAAGATGAATCTATTGAAGACGAAGATCTTATACCTCAAGAAAATCAAGTAATAACAATCACCGAATCAGGATATGCAAAAAGACAAGCGATAAGCAGTTACAAAGTCCAAAATAGAGGAGGACGAGGAGTTATAGGAACAGGAATGAAAGAAGAAGACATCGTCGAACACATCTTCATAGCAAACACTCATTCATACATGCTTATTTTCACAGACAAAGGAAAAGTTCATTGGCTTAAAGTATACAAAGTTCCTGAAGGATCAAGACAAGCAAAAGGAAAAGCAATAATTAATCTTGTAAATCTTGACCAAGATGAAAATATTGCAGCAGTTATACCAGTTAGTGAATTTGATGAAGAACATAATCTTTTACTCGCAACAAAAAAAGGAGTTGTTAAAAAAACTAGTTTAGACGCTTACTCCAGACCTCGACAAGGAGGAATCATAGGCATTACTTTAGACGAAGGCGATGATGTTGTAGCAGTACGTATGACTAAAGGAAATGAAAATGTACTCATAGCAACAAAAAAAGGACAAGCAATACGATTCTCAGAAAAAGACGCAAGACCAATAGGACGAACAAGCAGAGGAGTACGAGGAATATCCTTAAGCAAAGACGATGAAGTTATTAGTATGAACATAGTATCAGACGAACAAACAATACTCACAATAACAGAAAACGGATATGGGAAAAGAACACCAGTAACCGATTACAGACTCATTAACAGAGGAGGTAAAGGTGTGCGAAATATTGTTTGTAGCGAAAGAAACGGTCAGGTTGCAGCGGTACGAGCAGTTGAAGGAGATGAGGAAGTATTACTCATATCAAAACAAGGAATAATTATTAGAACAAATATACAACAAATAAGTGTTATTGGACGGAACACCCAAGGACTCAGAGTAATGAGACTTGGTTCAGGAGATGCAGTAAAAAATATTGCATTAGTAAATAAAGAACACCTTGCTGATGAAAATCAAGAAACTGAAGAAACCACAGAAGAACCAGTTCAAGATAGAAACGAAGAATAAATATCTGACACATATCCTGCAAACTAAGTAAAGGATAGATTTTTAAGGAAGCAAATCACAAAACGAAATATGCAAATCAAAGAACAAGAACTAAAACAAAAAGGTTGGAATGATGAAGAAATAAATCATGCCAAAAGAGTTCTGTTAAAAGCAAAAACTAATCACAAACCATTACCTTGGATGAAATTCTTAGAAAAACTAGGGATATGGCTTTTCTTTGTATTTATTATTGGAGGAGCAATTCTAGGAGCATGGCTCATTGAACCATTTCTCTTAATTCTTAACAAAACATCTGCACTCATAAGCATATTCATCATAGGGCTATTATACGGTAGTTTAGCGAGCATTCTTGCAAGAGACATAGAAAGTATCGAAACACACCACCACATCCTCATAAGTCTTTGTATACCTTTAAGCGCAATAGTTACAAGCATCATTATTTCAAAGCAAGCAGCAAACATAAGCCAAATAATAGGTCTAGGTGTAGAACACAACCCAATATTGTTAGGGATTACATTCACCGTAAGCAGTTTCATCCCCTACGGTATTTTTCTATTAAATCAAAGGAGACAGTCACATGGAGCTCTATGAATGGACAAAACACAACATCACCTATAAAGACAGTATGAAAAAACAAATACTTAAACAAACATTTAATGAGAATAACATACTTGTTGAAGAAAAAAAAGGAAAAAAACATTATTATATTAACGAACAATTACAAAAAATAAGCAAATATGCAAAAGAAAAAGAAACAATATATTTAATCTGTTCCAACACAAAAGAAAATATAGAAGAATTATACAAGTCGTGGGAACAATTTATTGCAAATAGAAAACTAACAATTATTTTTGCAAATCCAGAAACAAATCAAAGCTGGCTTATCCACCCTAGAACACACGAATTCATATCAGATAGAGAAAAAATAGAAGAAGGATTTCAAACACTACATAAAGGCATAGAGGTTCTTGAATAATGAAAGATATAAAAATAAGTACCGGCTCAGACATTCTTGACTGGCTCCTTGAAGGAGGATATGAACGAGAAGTTATTACAACAGTATATGGACCAGCGGGAAGCGGGAAATCAAATATTTGTCTACTCTGCGCAAGTTCATTTAAAGAAAAAAAAGTTATATACGTTGATACTGAAGGATCGTTCTCATTATCTAGATTCAGACAACTCAACGAAAACGTTGCTGAAGCACTCAAAAAAATTATTATTCTCAAACCAACAACATTCGCAGAACAAAAAAAAGCATTTGAAAAACTAAAACTCATGTCTCATAAAAACACAGGAATAATTATTGTAGACTCAATAGCTATGCTCTACCGCCTCGAAATGGGACAAACAAAAAATATATACAGCGTGAACAAACAACTAGGAATACAACTAGCCACACTCACAGAAATCGCAAGAAAAAACAACATACCAGTTCTCATTACAAATCAAGTATATAGTGACTTTGAACAAAAAGGAAAAGTAAATATTGTTGGAGGAGACCTCCTCAAATATCAAAGTAAATGCCTTATAGAACTACAAAATGTAGAAGATGGAGTTCGAAAAGCAATAATAAAAAAACATCGATCCATTGAAGAAAACAAAAGCATCTATTTCAAAATACACGACTTAGGACTTAAAGAAGTAGAAATGGAAGAAAAAGAAAAAGAAAAAAATTAATTTATAATGCAAACTATTCTTCAGTAAATTGCTCAGCAGAATACTCAAAAGCTTGACCTTTATTGATTAAACCTCTTTTCTCTAAATACAATTTAGAAAGTAACCAAAAAACCAAACCTAAACTTTTCTTACCCTTATTATTGCAAGGTAAAACTAAGTCTAAATTATTTGCTTTGTTATTTGTATCACAAAGAGCAATAATAGGAATACCAATACTCATAGCATCTTTTACAGCATTTTTATCAGGACCAACATCAGTTAACAACATTACTTTTCCTTCAACAAAATTTTTTAGTTGAGGATTTGTCATAACACCAGGAGGATACCTTCCTGCAAAACATTTTGAGCCAGTTACTTTTGCAAACATACGAACAGGCTTCCAACCGTTTTCTCTTCGAGAAACAACGACAATGTCTTCAGGTTCATAATTGCTTAGCAAATTAGCAGCAGCATTAATTCTTATATCAATTTGCTTTATGTTCAAAACAGAAAGACCATCAGGTCTTGTTTTATACACAAAATTTTCCATATATTTAGTTCTAAATTTAGTTCCAATGTGAATACCAGATTTAAGATAATCTTCAGTTGGAATCAATAGTTCTTCATCAGCCATAATATCACCTAATGATGCAATCAAAAACCTCTCCTTGAAACATAAAACCTATTTAAAAAAAAACATGTTTTTCTGCCAAAGCATAGGTTTTTGGAGTTCATTTCAGACAACTAAACCCATAAAGGCAAAGTATACTTTATGAACAATCAAAAACGAGAACGAGAAAAAACTCATTCTGCACTATTTTGACCTGTGCACCGATTATAATCGGTTGTAGACTCGATATCACAACGAGAGGTTGCAGATAAACATAAAGCTCATCTTAACAAGCCTACAAAAGGTTATACAAATTGAAAACGAAGAGGGATTTATAAAGATGCCTCTTCAAAAAGCTACGAGAATCTAGTCATCATCCTCAGAATCATCGTCGCCAGAATCACCAAAATCTTCAGAATCACCAGTTGTAGTGAGTAATTCTGCAATTTCTTTACTAACAACTTTCTCTTTTTTAACAAACTTTTGTTCTTCAGGTGGAGGCGTATCCAATTTCTCAACAAGTTCTCCAAAAGAAACTTTTTGTAAAACTTTAGTTATTCGTACTTTAATAAAATCGCCTTTCGCAACTTTAGGGACGAATACAACAAAACCTTTTATGCGAAGAACACCATCGCCTTTCTCACCCACTGCATCAATAACGCCAGTGTACACTTCCCCTTCTTTGATAGGGGGTTCCATATTAAAAGAATTATTAGACCTTTGCTTCATATATTTAACCTCAAAAAAGAAATAAAAGACGCTTGCTCGATAAAGATATTTCTAACAGCGTTTTGAAATAGACTGCAACCTCTTACAAAGTTGGTATTATTTAATGAAAAGAAAAAAAATAAAAAAGTCATTTTAATTAGTTTTTCACCGATTTTTTCAAAGTATTCCAGGCCAAATTAAATAATTGGTCAAGAGCAGATGCAAAGAAAGGAGTATTTACCCAAATTCCTATGTCATACGTTGGATGTACAGCATCATCATTCATTACCATGAAAATTACTTCAGCACTATCTACAACAATAAACCGTGCAGAAATTTCATCTAAATGACGAACATCAGCAATGCCTTCCAAATCTTTAACAACAGCTTTTGCTTCATCAGTTGTTAGAGGAGCAGCAATTTTTATTTTAACGCCTCGTTTAACCAATTCTTCAAATAGTGGTTTAAATCCTTCAACTTTTCTAATTAAACCTTGAGTGGTTGTCATAATAGTGACAGACTCTTCTGCGCTTCGAATAGTAAACTCCATGTGATTGTAGAGATTAAGTCTACCACGAAGAGAACCAGAAAGATCAGTAGGTTCAATAAGCTCAACACCTTGAGTGTGTAGAGAATTAAGTTCTTCAATAAGATCAGTTGTTTTTAGTTCATCTAATTTTTGTACGTGTGCTTCAGTCTTAGAAATTAAGTTCTTTTTTACTCTTTCAAGAACTTCTTTAGGTGGTACTGCAATGTATTTGATTGGTTTTCCAATCTTCATAACAACAAAACCTTTTTTTTCAAGTGATTCTAAAACATCATAACTTCGTGAACGTGGAACATTTGCAATGTCCGAAAGTTCGCCAGCAGTACTCACACCTCTAGATAAAAGTGCAGTCCAAACCTTTGCTTCGTATAAATTCAACGAGAAATATCTTCGAAGCTTCGCTAGAAACTCTTCTTTAACAATCATATATTTTACCCTCCTAAAAAGGAACCTCACCCTTTTTAATAATAGATGTAAAATAACTACTATTTATATGTTACTGTTTTTAACTTTCGTGAAATAGTTACAAGAACCCTTTTTAAGAATTTCCTTTTTTAACAAGGTAAAAAATCTCATTAGCGGTTTGAATAGTCTTTAAAGACCAATTATTAGTTTTACAAAATCTGTCAAACCAAGAACGTTTCTTTTCAGAAATATGATTGCGACCACCGATTGTCGAGAGCGCAAAAGAAACAACAAAAAAAGATGTTTTAATCGAAGACAAAAGCTTCTTGGAACTATTCTTTCGCACAGTCTCAAAAGAATCGAGAGCTTTGAAAAGAAAACAGACATCAACAGAAATAGTTGAAATCCAAGAATCAAACTCCGTACTAAGGATATCAAAAGAAAATGCTTTGGCAGAAATTTTCGTTTGTGAAAAAAATTGATTAAGAGCAAACATATCACTTGGAGAAAGATCAACAACCAAATAATTTGATGGTTTCGTAGGAAAAAATTTGTACGCGAAAGGATTATAGCCACAAGCCAAGTCTAGCAAAGAATAGTCTTTTGAAAGACCCATAGAATGCAAAGTAGAAAATAATAAATCATATATAACAACATAATCATCAAAACGTTCAGCAGTTGATTGGTGATACCTCAACAATTCATCAATAAGAGGATTATTGATTGAATCTAAAGATTCTAGGGTTGAAACACAAGTTTGTAATGGTTTTTTTATGAATAAACCATACACTTCTCGAAGATGTTTTCTAGAAGTAGTTACTAATAATTTACAAAGAGCGCTTCTTCGGAATTTCTCAAAAGAATCATAAGAATCCATTTTAGATAAAGAAAATGTTGCAGTAGTACGATGTAAAACAGTACTCACAAAAGAATCACTCAAAGAAGCTAATTCTTTTTTTTCTTTAATTAAAGAAATTAACTCTGTTTCGAAATTCATGGAGCAACCCACCGGAGTAAACCAACAATACCACCCAAACCATCAATTCGTTTTAAAGATTGAGGTGAAGAAAGAAAATGAACTTTACCTTTCATTCTATCAACTTGTTTTAATAATCTATCAAGAACATCATAAGTACCGTCTTGGCGAGAAGAAATAATAAAATTTTCGGAGACGCCGATTTCTTGTATTGCACCATTATTTGCAGCTGTTTGAACGTCATGAAAACCGTAAGCTAGCTTATCCTTTACAAGAGATTCTAAAACAAGATCTATAAACGATTCTTCTTTTTGCAAACGCTGATCCGCCAGTACGCGAGCTAGTTCTGGACGACTAAGTAATTTTTGTATGGAAGATGGATCAACAGTATTTGTTGTTATAAAAATTATTTTTTTCTTCAAAATTGCAGGTAACAGTTTTTCTAAATTATCTTTCCAAAAAGCAGGCGAAGCAGCAACAATACCACTGCAATCATAGGTTTTCATATATGTTTCTAGCTGAGTAAGAATTATTTGATAAATTGAATCGGTGGACGACTGAGCATACTGTTTCTTTTCAGTGGAAGATTTTATATCTGCAAGATATTCAATACCTTGCTGTCGAACAAGTGCAAAAATCGCGCGCTCCCTATCAAAAACAATAAATAATATTTGGTGCGCAGTATTTGTTAAAGCAGAATCTAATTTTGATCTCAAGAATAAAGGCCAATCATTTTTTGAAAGAGTGAAAGTGTCATTCAGTTCTAAACCAATTGCATGATATACGCCTTTAGGAACATCATCACGGCCGTCTTGAACCAGACCATTCACTCGTAATTGAGATCCTTGATCTGAAAAATCAACAGATTCAACAAAGATTTTAAGAGTCATCGTTTTGCGAATAACGCGAACGTTTCCTTTACTTGGATCGCCAATTTTTATTTTTCGTTCAGTCTTAGCAGTAAGGAAATCTCCAGGAGAGATTATTTGCGATAAATACCATAAATCATCTAAAAGAGTTATTTTCAGAGAGACAGTACCGTGTTTAAAATCCTTTTTTAACGAAAGCATAGGAAGAATAAAAAAAGCTCAAATATAAAAAACTATTCTTTAAGGAAAAATGTAAGAATTACAAAAAATGCTAAAAAACAAAAATATTTTTGGCACATCTCGCAAATTCAATGAAAGAAAAAAAAATTAAACATCACGAATACCTTCAGTAAGAACTTGATATATGCACTCTGCATCAGGGAGATTAGGACTATCAACAAGTTTTCCAACTCGCGTACCTTTTTTACCTTTCCTCAAATATATTCTAAAAGTGCTGTTGTGAGCAACAATATGACCACCAATTGCTTCAGTTGGATCACCAAAGAATGCATCTGGCTTTGACATTACCTGATTAGTTACATATACGCAAATATTATGAATGTCTGCGATCTTTGCGAGCACGTGCATGTGTTTGTTTATTTTTTGTTGGCGTTCTGCAAGCGTTCCTCGACCAACAAACTCTGCACGGAAATGCGCAGTTAAAGAATCAACAACAACTAATCGAACAGCATCGCCGCCTTTAATTAAGTCTTCAACTTTTTCTGCTAAAAGCATCTGATGATCTGAGTTAAAAGCTCTTGCAACACGAATGTTTTTAAGAACTTTCGCAGGATCTAAACCCACGCCTTCTGCTATTTGCATAATACGTTCAGGACGGAAAGTATTCTCAGTATCAATATAGACAGCAATAGCACCTTCTTCTTGTAATTGAACATTTACACAAAGAATATGCGCTATTTGTGTTTTTGAACTTCCATACTGTCCAAAACATTCAGTTATTGCACCTGTTTCGAAGCCTCCCCCAAGCATAGCATCAAAGCCTTCGCTTCCTAGTTTTAATTTTATTACTTTACTGCGTTTAACAAGTAGATCATCACCTGTTTGAAAACCCATATCCATAGAAGATCTCGCTCCTTGAATCATCTTTCTAGCAGCTGTTTCTGTAACTCCTGATGCATCTACTAGCTCTCCAGGGGTTGCGACAGCAATAGCCATTAAGTTATCAAAACCGCCTGAAATCAGCTTGTCTGCAGTTGCTGCACCCACGCCTGGTAAATCTTGTATTCCTAATTCTTTAGTCATAAGAATCACTCTTCTCCAATCAAATCTGGTTCATCTTTAAAGCTGACGTACTCGAAAACCTTGTTTAAAAGAAGAGTTGCTTTAGGTAAATCGCTTATTCTTAGAGAATTTGTTGATTTCCAAGAACCTTCTTTGTCCTTGTATGAGCGTTCAAGACTAACTGTTCTGTACATTCTTGTTTCGCCTTCTTTTGTTTGTACTTCGTTTGCCCAAACAGTTGCTGTAAGGGGACTTGCTCGAAATTTCTTTTCGGGTGTGTTCTTATCTACGTTTATTTGTTCCATGGTTATACCTCCTTGGTTTCCCTTTTTATTTCACTCATAAACTTATTATGAGGGGGTGATCCATTAATAGTAAGAATATTTGGGACGTTTAAATAGCTTATGAGTGGGTGTCCAGTGAAAGTAAAAGAGCTTACAAAAAGAGGAAATGAAGGTTAGTCTCAACAAATAGTCTCTTGGTGAGACAGTCTCAGGTTGAGACACCCCCTTGTTTCCTATGGAGATTAAGGGTAGAAGGCTTGTGAGACTGAATGGAGTCTCAGGTAGCGTCTCTGAGACTAACTGAGACAGTCTCAAAAACAAGAGTTTTTGTTGGAAAATAGAAAAAACCTTATAATTTAAAGGATAATTCTAATCTATTGTGAAAGATCTGTTCAAATACGAAAAAAGCAAAGAAAATAGAGAAAGAAAAGGAGTTAATGAGGTAAAAATACTCATTAATCGGCTCGAAGAACTTCTTCAGAGACTTAAAGAAGAAAGCAGAACAGTTCAAACACAAGAATTTGAAGGAATTAGTCCTTTTGAGACAACAATCATTGAAGACAATGAAGAAGAAATTACAGAACTCATTGAGACTGTGAGATTACCTCAACAAGCAGTGAGACACAAAAAAGAGATTATACTACAAGAAATAATGCTTCAAATTTCTACAACTAACCTCGCACTTAAAGAATTAAAAAAAGAATTTGTTGATCGAAGAAAGTATTGCTCGAAAGCAACATTCTATAGATATGTTCAAGAACTTAAGAAAGAAAGGAAAATAGAAAAAATAATTATTAATAATGAAGAATTCGTTTATTTAAGTATCGAGAAATAAAAAAAAGAAAAAAAAGAAAAAGTACTAAAAAAATTATTTTTTTTCAGATTTTGCAATATTCTTTACAGTTTTTGATTTTTTAGGTCTATCAGATGGTTTTTTAGAGTTAGTTGAAGCACTAACAATAAGACCTTCTTTTTCAAAAGCAGCAGCGATAACTTCACTTGATGCAGCTTTATCAATATCTAGAACTAATTTAGTTGGATCTAAATGTAAAACATTACAGTTTTTACGTCGTGTTTGACCATCAATAAGAACAGTTCGTTCATCAATAATATCAACAACAACACATTTTTTACCAGCATCTCGTCCTGCAAGTTTAACACAAACTCGACCGATTGAAAATACCATATATATTTGCCTCCTTCTCGTTACAATTGGGCAGGTCACCCTTACCCAGAGATGGTTTTAGAAACCTATTCTCTACTTTCTACTTTTATCATGTCTCTAAGACATGCGCTACACAATACACCACCAAAAGGTCGTTCAGGTCGTTTCTCAGATTTAGCAAGACGTTTCATATCGATAGGTCTTGTTCTTGGTGAGCCATGTAAAATAGACCCACAACGTCCACAATGAGCTTGTTTTGGTTTTCTTTCAATGTAGTGTAATTTTGTGCTACCGCTAGGTACTCTTTTGAAGACCCGCCGTAGCGTCCTTGATTTAAACATTCCTCTTGGCATATTTACACCTACTACTACTTTCGTAGTGAAAGAGAAGAAGTGAGACTCACTTTATAAAGCTTGTTCTCAGATACGTATAAAAAATAAATAAATCTTAAAGAAAAACAAAAGAAAAAATGGAAGCAGAGAAAGGATGTACAGCCCTTCCTAAAACTCATTTAAGCCAATTTGAAGGCTTTTCTCAAACTTGTGGAAAATAACATTGAGAAAATAAAATAAGACCAGAACCAATTAGCATTCTTTACAAAAGGAATATCTTTGAAAACTAAAATTCCTTTGAAAATTAATAATTTCTCGTGAGAAACAATAATCTTTGAAAAAGTATCGGAATCTGAAAAGACATGAGTTGGTTCAACATAGGCTTGCTCATTAGTAATGAGAACAGAGATGAATTGTTCTTCCCCAGAATTCTCATGAAAAACACTTAAGTCATATGTACCTTCAGGTCCAGAAATTCCAGTCCAAGTAGCAGAAGAATCACTAATAGTTTTAGAAAGATTATCTGATAAAAACAAACCTTCAGGAAGATTAACAGTA
This sequence comes from uncultured Methanosarcinales archaeon, assembly GCA_964517565.1. Taxonomy (GTDB): domain Archaea; phylum Nanobdellota; class Nanobdellia; order Woesearchaeales; family SKGA01; genus SKGA01. Next base: position 27,501 of record CAZFEG010000002.1, on the reverse strand, counting down.
ACGAGACCATCAACAGTAGATTCGAAATCAGCAGTAAGATTAAAATCAACACCAGGTAAAAGAGGCATGAACGCCAGGTTTGCACCGAGCCAACCAAAAAAAATAAGTATTGGTAAAAAAGTATACAACATGGATTTGAAAGAGGCCTTCATATATTGACCATTTAATTTCATTACTTCTTTTTGAATTTTCATAGCTTTTTTTGGTTGATCTTTAAGGGCAGACATTTTCTTTTGTTTTCGTTTCATATCTGCTTTCAAAGAACGTAAAGCTGGTTGATCAGTTGCATATTTGTAAATAACAGTAGTAAGTAATGAAATAAAAAGACTTACAATAAGAATAGTCCAGAAAGATCCTAAAGACAATAAAGGATTTAATACAGGATTAAGAATAGTATCTAAAAACATTTTTTTACCTCATAAAAAAGCAAATAATTATTTGCCCATCATCTTACGCAACATCGGATTCATATCTTCCATGTGATGTTTTGCAATATCTTCATATAATTTGTAAATGATCATAACGGTTAATAATAAACCAGTTCCAGAACCAAATGCGCCAGTCATATCTGCAATTGCAGCTAAGAAACCAATAAATAAACCACCCATCACTGTTAATGGGAAAATGTATTTTTTCAATAAACGTTCAAGTACTCGTGCGTCTTTTCTAAAACCGGGAATTTGAAGACCTGAAGACATCATTTGTTTTGCTTGAGCTTTAGGATCAAGACCTGAAGTCTGCATCCAGAACCAACTAAATAGTACTGCAGCACCCATAAAAAATATAAGATATGTAAATGATTGAACAACCAAGATAAAAGTCGCGCTTTTTTCAAAGATTTTTTGTAAAAGATAAGTATTACTTAGATAAGGAATAATATTATTGATAAAACCGCTTTTTGAAAACGAACCAAATAATTGTAAGTTTGCAACTAAAGCTGAAACTAAGATTACAGGAATAACGTTTGTATAAATAAAATTAAGAGGCCAACGTATACCATGACCACGTATTCTACCAAATGAAAGAGGTATTTCTACTTTCATAGCTTGAGCGAAAACAACAATAGCAAAAATAGTAAGTGTTGCAATAACAGCACCAATAGCAATACCTGCACCAATAGAATCACCCATACTTAAAGCGTTAAAAAATTGAGGAACAGCACCAACAAATGCATCAGTATTTGCAACGCCACCAACAACAGGATGGAGAGGACTTAATGCCTGAATAAAAATTTGCTGAGATACGCCGGCAGCAATAAATAATGAAACCCCACTACCAAAACCCCATTTATTAATAACATCATCTAAAAATACAATTATTAAACCACCAACAAAGAGTTGAACAATGAGAGTTATAGCTGGAACACCTGCTTCAGGAGAAAGACCACCCATTAAAACATAAATCGCTGCTTCTACAACAATAAAGAATATTGTCAAGAGTTTTTGCACACCTTGAAACATTGCTTTTCCTTCATGAGTTGAAGTATCCAGATTAATGATACCAGAACCTGCAAGTAACTGCAAAACAATAGAAGCAGTAACAATAGGACCAATACCTAAGGAAACAATAGAACCAAAACTTGCACCAAGTACAACAGATAAAAATTCGAACTGAGAAAGGGCATTAGCTCCTAAACCGAAAAGAGGAGTTGCACCAAGAATAAAGAATATTAAAAGAACTAATCCAGTCCAAACCAACTTCTGTTTGAAAGAAAGGTGTTTTTGTGTTGGACCCTTAACTTCAGGAATGTATTTTAATAATGATTTAAATGACATCTGCTTTAACCTATAATATATAACGTAACGCAACTAGTTTAAAAAGTTTTGTCTTGCACAAAAACTCAATTACTCTGGCTTAGGTGCCGGAAGAAGCTTGTTCTCTTTAACTACAATCAAAACAGAACCGCCTTTTTCTTCAATTTTCTTAATTGCGCCAGGCGTTGCATGTTGAACAACAATATGGTATGCAAATAAAGGAGCACCAGTACCTAAGAGCTTATCTACAGATAAATCTTGTAAATTAATTTTATAGGACTTTGCTTCTTGAATCGCATTTCCATCAGCAACTAATTCAGCTATTGAAGAGTTTAATTGTGAAATCGAAACATTAACAGTTTCTTTAGTTGTGGGATTTGTGAAACCATGTTTTCCTACGAAATTTTTAATTTTCCAGTAACTAGGTTTCTTTGCATCTCCACGTTTACCAGAGCCAGCATTTCCTCTACCACCACGACTACCAGCGCCTCGGTGTTTTTTCTTTTCACCATAACTATGAGTCCATGATCCGCGATGTCTAGAATTTTTTTTTCGATGGTTAAGTGTCATTCTCTATTCTCTCTATATCATTTTTTTGAGTAAATCATTCATTGCGTCTTTTCGGTCACCTAAAGCGCCACCAACAACAAAAGATTTCTTAATGCCTTTTCTTTCATAACCACCAACGGGCGGTGCAAGGAAAAAAACGTTTTTTGTTGCGTGTTTTTTTCTTGTAGCTAAAAGAGTAAATGTTTCGTCTGAAATTGTACCATATGCTACAAAATCTTTAACTTTATTTAACATTCCTCTATTAACAAGATTATCTTCAAGAACAGCACAAGCATGTTTTTTTTGTAAATTTAATGAAGTTAGTGTATCTCTTGTATCAACACGAGTACCAACTATTCCTCTAATAAGGACAACTGCAAGTTTATTCATTTGACTTCACCTCAGCCTTTGGTTTCTTTGGAGAAGTTTTTTTAGCAGGTGCTTTTTTAACAGGTTTTTTTTCTTCAACAACTTTTTTAGGTGCATCAGAAGATTCTGTTTTTTTAGGAGCTGCAGGTTTCACTTCTACTTCTAGAGGTGACTTACCATGAGAACCATCGACAATTGCTAATGTTTCTCTATGAGAATCATGAATACTCATTGTAGATAGTCTTCTTAAAGCTTGCATCGTAGCTTTAATAACATTGATTTTGTTTTTTGTTTGACCAAAACTTTGTGACCAAATATTTTTTATTCCAGCTAATGTTAAAATTTTTGCAACTTCTTTATCACAAACTAAACCTTTACCTTTAGGTGCAGGCTTTAATATAATTTTATATGAACCACATTTTCCTTCAACAGCGAATGGAATAGAATGAGGTTCAGTACTTTGATCTTCCCAGGAACCTGTTCCTCGTCGAATTAAAATGATATCTAATTTTGCTTGTCTAAATGCTTTTTCTCTTGCAGGGACAGTTTCTTTGGATTTTCCGTAACCAACACCAACGTGTCCGTTTTTATCTCCAACAACAGCAAAAGTCGCGAATTTAGGTTTGTTACCTTCTCGAGTTTTCTTTTGAGTTTGACGGAATACTCTTCGTTGTCCACCACCGAATTTACCTTTCGCTTGACCGATTAAAAGAAGCTCAGATTCAGTTTTTAATAAAGCATCAATGATTTCTGGTTCTAAAATTCTTTTTCCAGAACCTAAGATTTCGTCAATGTGTTTAATTTCACCAGACTTAACGTTTCTACCAAGCTCAGTTTTAGGCTTCCATGCATCCTTATTGAATTCTGGTTGGACTAATTGAGCATTTGGTCTACGAGTTTGTTTTTGAGATCTTCTTTGAGGAGTTTTTGATTGCATGTGTTTCACCTTAACCTAAAATTTTTTTCTTTACTGTTTCAAACACTTCTGGTAGTTTTTCCACAGAAAGTTTTGCTTTAAGATATGCAGTACATTGTTTTTCTTGATTTCCAAGTTGAGCAATATGTTTCCCTGAAATTCTATCTTCTGATGGAAAAATTTCTTTTGAACAAGGAACATTAATACCAGCATCAACTACACCTTTAAGTGCAGCATATACTCTTGAACCAGACTGGGATGATTGAAGTCCATTATCCAAAATCATATTAGTAACCTTTTTCTCTTGAGCAAGTTTTGCAAAAGCGAGACCAGCTAAGTAAGATGCAGGAATAGACTTCTTTGAATAATTCCAACCGAAAGATTCTAATTTTTTTGAAGTATATGTTATAAGGACTTTATCACCATCAGATTCATACATTACTAATTGTAAGGTAATTGAAGTATTAGATTTACGAATAACTAATCTTGGTGAACCTGACTTAAGGAGTTCAAGACGTTTCTTATAATTTGTTCGTCCTTCTCTCTTTCGACGATATTTGACAGTGTAAATTGCGTTCTTTGCCATTTTTTACTCCTTCCGACCAAGGCCGTGTTCATTTAAATAAAGTTTAATGTGTCTTTTATTTCTAAAAAAGCCACCTTTAGATTTACGATATAAATTCTTATAGGCTCCGTCTTTCAGTAAAGATTTTTTCTTAAGCTCGCTAAGAAAATTTCTTTGAGCACGAATTTTAATCATCCAAGTTTCTTTTCTTGAAACGATAGATGTTTTCTTTCCTTTTTTCTTACCAGGTCCACGTTGTAAACCCTTTTTTCGTTGTTCGGCTTTGTGTTTTGCTCGAACTCGAGAAACACCTTTCTCTTGAACTTTTGAAATTAATCCTTCACTAACAAGTGCGCGAATATCTGCTTTAGTTATCGCTTCTTTAATATCTGGTAAGCGCTCGCTAACAAATTGAACCCTTTTGCTGGAACATTTAAGCACCGATGCTGCTAATCTTTTTTGTACTGTAAGCTTCATTACTAGTCACCTTGTGATCGTTTCGTAAGTAGTTTATCTTTTTCTTGTTTTTCTTTAACTTTACTTTCTTCGTCAGATTCTTCAGGAGTTGTTGTTTTAACAGTTCCTTTTTTATCTTCTTTCTTAGATTTTGGTTTTTCTTTTGATTCTTTTCTTTTTGAAATAACTTTTTTATGTTCTTTTTTTGCTGCAAGAACTGCTTCAAAAGATTTTTTGAATTTGTCAGGACTAATATTAAGTGTTTTGAAACCGTTTTTTTGAGCAAAATCAACAAGCTCACTTCTTCGTAACATACCAACAGTTCGTGAAATGATTACGCCATCAGTTGTTTTATTTAAATCTTTGAAATCAGCAGTATTTGCAACAACATTTTGTGTAAAACCTGAACGGGAAAGACCCTTTACTGCAACAGGTGAACCAAAACCGGTTGAACGTGCTCGAGCATAACTCTTTAATCGAAGACGCATTTTACTTTGTCGTCCACGTGGTCGTCTCCAAGAAATACCAATTCTTTTTTTCTTGTGAGCATCATGTCTTATGAATTTTGGCATGGATGCCTTGAGTTTGTTTCTGATAGTGAGTAGTTGTTTATTCATTTCATACACCTTAGGAAAGAGATTTACCGTCTTTTTCAACAATATAGATTCCGTCTTGAAATATACGACGATCAAAGCCAACTCTTCGAGTTAGTTGTTCTACTGAAGCTGCAGCTTGTGCAACAATTTCTTTATTAATTCCAGTAACAATAATTATGTCACCTTCTACTTTAACAGTCGCTCCTTCTTTAAACAATAAAGTTCTTGGAACAGCTTCTCCAATAAAATTTTTTACTACTAATTTTAATCCTTTAACAGAAACATTCATTGGAAAGTGTCCTGAACAAATTTTTAATTTGTAAGTGTGACCTTCAGTAACTCCTTTGAATAAGTTCTTCAAATGAGCAGCGAATGTTTTAATAATTTTCTTTTCGTTTTTTGATGATTTAGATGCATCAAAAATAACAATACCATCATTTAATATTATTTTGATTCTGGGATGTAAGAATGCTCTTGTTACAGATCCTTCTGATCCTGTAATAGTTATGTCTGCATTGTTAACAGTTGCAGTAACACCTTCAGGAAGGGTAATTGATTCTTGTAATTTTCCAGTATCCATAATAATCACTTCAATAATAATAACTAATTAATTTTCCGCCAAGGTGTTGTTCCTTTGCTTTTACATGCGTCATCAAACCTTTGTTTGTTGAAACAATAATAAATCCGAACCCTTTTGCAGGAAGATAACTCTTTTCAAATTTTTCAAAGCCAGCCAGGTTTATAGCAAACCGTGGTTTAATAACACCACAACTATTCAATTTACCGATAAGTTGTATTGTTAAAAAATCGCCTTTACTATCAATTGTTTCTTGAACATCACCAATGTAACCTTCTTCATGCATGATTTCTAAGACTTGCTTGATGAGTTTTGAACTAAATTTTGTCACAACTGTTAACTTGCCAACAGTAATTGAGTTTTTTATTTGCGACAGGACAGTTGCTAGTGTATCGTTTAATGACATTTTATTCCTCTAACTAAATTTTTTGAAACCAAGTTCAAGTGCGTTATCTCTAAAACACTGACGACAAATACTTAAACCATATTTTGAAATGTGCCCGCCAGTTCTTCCACAATGTGAACATTTTTTTGTTGATTCTCCGAAAGATCTCTCTCGAGGAACGTTATGCTTAAGATACTTCTTATACTTACCAGGTTTTTTACCTATTTGCACAAGTACTTTTGTATGATCTGAAGTAGTCATTCTATTCCTCCATTGAAATTGAAAATCGCTCTGTGAAAAAAGCCACAGATTCTTCTTTTGTAATCTGTTGATGTTTACCAACATTTGTTTTTCGAAGTTTTCGTTTTTTCACACGGAAACCAGGACGAGATAAAGTTATTGAAACTTGTAAGCCAATAATACCAATTTCTGTATCATATTTAACATCAGGAATATCTACATATTCATGAATACCAAAAGATACATTACCACGATTATCAAACCAAGAACTTTTAACGTTTTTTTCTTTTGATAATAATAGTCGTTCAACAAGAGGATATATTTCGTCTCCACGCATCGTGATTTTTGCACCGATTGGTAAACCTGGTCGCAAACCCCATGCTGCTAAACGTTTTTTAGTGATTGTTTGAACAGGTGTGATTCCAGTAATATTTTTGAGGAGCTTGAGAGCTTTCTTCAGCACATTCTCGTCTCGACCTGCACCTATATTTAGCGTCAGCTTCTCAATTCGAATTTCTCTCATTTTATTCATTTTCTTCTAACTCCTTATAGGGTAATAACTGATTTTGATGTGCCCACAACAAATGCGAATTTCTTTAATGTTGTGATTGTTGAATCACCAATTTTAATAAACGCAGTGCTATGATCTACAGAGTCTAAAACTCCTTCTTGTCCAACATATTTTCCGCTTGTTAGCAAAATTTGTGCTCCTTTAACTAGTGGAAAATGAGCAATGATCTTTTGTGAACCTAATTCAATTTGAACAGAATCGCCAACAGAGTATTTTTTAGCATCCTTAACAAGAAAATTTCTTCCATCGGTTGCATTAAGTTGTTGAAGACCTTTTTTTAATGATGTTTTATTAGCTATTTTACAAACTTTCATTTGAGATTCCTTTTCAGAAACTTTAACAGCGTATAACATATTTTTTTTACTAATTAATAATCTATAAAACTCACTAGCTTTAGGTAAGGATACTACATCCATAAGGCCAACAGGTCGTTTATTATCATGACAAATTACGCCATCAACAAAACAGTCTTTATTATGTAAAATTTGTTTCACTTCTTTTGAAGTTGTAACTAAACTAACGAGATCTCTTAGAAACACAGTAATTGGAATTTGGTGTTCTAGTTTATGAGGTCCAGGATTAGGCCGAGCAATAAACGTCAACGTTTTCTTCTTAATTGGCCACGTTCGTGGACTTGATAGTCTCTTAAGGTGTAGTTTGACCATTTTGATCTTTGTTCTCCTTTATTTTAGTTTTATTTTTTAATCGTTTTTTATCATCAGTAACTATTGTTATAATAGACACATTTGATGGATGAATAGGATAAGGTACTTTACCACCTTCTTTTTTGATTGTTTCTACACCAGCCACATAAATTCTGCTTCTTCCTAAATCTATTCTTTCGACAAGACCAGATTTTCCTTTAAACTGACCGCGCATCATAGTAACTTTATCACCAGAACGAATTCTTAGTGAACGGATGCCGTGTTTTGTTGTCAATTCTTTTGACAAACGTGCGTGTAAAAAGTTTCCTCTAATATGAAGTGGCGCATTCATACCATACTTACGCTGTTTACGTGGTTGAATACTTTTGAGCCATTGGATTGAAAATGCTGTTTTCATTGTACTAGATCACCATATTTGCTACTTTTGCAACTGCAGGCCATTTGTTAGCCGATTCTTTTGCAATAGGGCCTTTGAAAATTGTTCCTTTAGGATTACCTTTATCATCTTTAAGGACGACTGCTGTATTATCTTCAAAAGAAATTCTTGTACCATCAGGTCTTCGATATTCTTTTTTTTGACGAACAATAATTGCAAAAACTACTTGTTTTCGCATATCAGGTCGACCTTTTTTTACAGCAGCAACAATCATATCACCAACACCAGCTCCAGGAATTCTTCCTTTAACTGTTTTTTTACGTTTAACACCAGTAATTTTTAATACTTTAGCACCAGAGTTATCACAAGTGGTAATTATAGATCCCACTTGAAGACCGTCAGTAACGTTTGCTTTAATTGCTTTCATTTTTATTCCCTATTCTTCCGCTTTCGAAAGAACTTCGATAACGATAAAGTTTTTTGTTTTTGAAAGAGGTCTTATTTCTTGAATTTTAACAAGGTCTCCTTCTTGTGCATTAATTGATTCAGGATTGTGAACATTTACTTTTGATCGTCTCTTTTCGTAACGTTCGAACTTAGGAATTAATACTCGTCGTTCCCACTCTACTACAACTGTTTTGTGCATCTTTGCACTGACGACTTTTCCTGTGAATGATCTTCCACGAACAGATAGTTTTTCCATTTTTTTCACCGTGATTTAATACGATTTTCAACGCGTTTGTTAATTGCGTCTCCATCAACAAGCACTTCACCAATTTTAAACTGCGTTCCTTTTTTGAACACAATTTTTTGAATGTCATCTTGTTCAACAAGAAACGATTGTTTCGTTTCGTCAACAATAAGGCCTTCAATTGAAGTGTATGTTTCGTTTGTTGCATGCATTATTTTAAGATGCTTGCCAATAAATGGTTGTTTTGATATTTTAACCATTTTATCTTGATAATTTAATTGTTTCAGGTACAAAACCCAAATCAACCAAAGCATCTTTGATTTTTTTAATGTGATCTCCTTGAAGTTCAACAATGTCTTTTTTTGATGAACCACCACAAGCAAACTTGTTTTTTAGCTTTTTTGTGATATCACGAATGTTAACTTCGCTACTGTTTAACCCTTCAACGAGAGTATATTTTTTTCCAAACTTTTTTTTGATTATTTTGATTTTGATTTCTTGGCTTTCCCTAGCTATGTTATCCCATGAGGACAATTCTTTTGGTAAACCAGTTATTGGATCAAATTCAACCATTTTGTTTGGATATTTCTTCTTCCTTCTGCTCATTTTGTGCAGTAAGGATGTGAGCAATAATTTTTTTTAACTGACGAATTCTGCCAGGACTTTTAGGAGCAGTTCCTGTTGCGACTTGCCCATTAAGTTTTAATAATTCTACTTTTGATTCTGCAATCTTTTTCTGTTGATCTTCAAATGATAGTGATTTTAATTGTTTAAAAGTCATATTCAGTCATCCCCTTTCTTTTTTGAAGTTTTTTTCTTAGCAGGAGCTTTTTTTGTTGATTTTGGTTTAGCAGGAGCTTCTTCTTTTGAAGTATTAACTTTTTCTGAAGATTCAATAGCAGGAGTTAAATCTGCTTGTGCTTTTGCTAAAGCTTCAGCTTCTTCTCTGTCTTTGATTATTTGTTTATCGAATGTTATTTGATCAGGAAGTTTTGTAGTTCCAGGCATAATTCTTACTTGAACACCAACAACACCTGTTTTGAGATTAGCAGATTCTTTTGCTGTGTGAACTCCAGTAATTGCAATGTCGCCACATTTTTTCATGTATCCTTCTGCGAATCTCCAGGTTTTAGCACGCGATGAAGGAATTTTTCCTGAGATAAGAATCTCAACACCTAAAGCACCTGCACTCATAATTGTTGCAAGCATTTTATGGCCAATTCCTTTGAAACGTTGTGTACCAAAACGTTCTAACTGATTAACAATTGTTTCTGCAACAACAACAGCATCAAGGCCGAAGTCAGTTACTTCTTCAATTTCGATTTGAGGATTTTCTAATTTGAATTTTGATCGTAAGTCTTTTGTTAAACGCTGAATAGTTGCTCCACCACGACCAACAACGAGACCAGGTCTGGAAGCTTTGATGATAAGTTTTTCACCAAGACTTGTTCGTTTAAGAGTAACAGCACTTAAGCCTACTCTACTTAAAGTATTTTGAATGTAATTTTTTATTTGGAACTCCTTGAAGTTCTGAGCGACAAATTTTCTTTCAATCATTCTTTTTTCTCCTCAGATACGTTTACTTTTGATTCTTCAGCAGTTTTAGGAGCTGCTTTTTTTTCAATAGGTTTTTCTTCAACAACTTTCGGAGTTGGTTTAACCTTTGGTTTGACGGATTTTGATTTTTGAACTTCTCTTTCTTGAAGAACAACTTCAATATGTGTTCTTTTCATTGCACGTCTTCGTTGACGACCTTGATGAAGGGGTGTTGAAGCTTTATGAGCACAAATGTGAACGATTTTTAATTCTTCAGCAAGACCTTTATTTGCTGCATTTGCAACAGCAGATTCAATAAGTTCTTTAATTGATTTTGCTGCTTTGAAAGGGAAACGACCAGAAGCCATTTTTCCTTTTCTATGACCTACACCATCGGTAAATCTCTTGAAAGGAACTGCTTGTTTTTCATGCATAACACGATCTAAATATGCTATAGCTGTTTGAGCGTCTTTTCCTCTAAGTACACTACAAACATTAATGGAAACTTTTGTGGAAATGTCAAGGCTACGACCATAGGCTCTAGCCATATCTTCGCCGAAATTTTCAAATGCATATGCTGTTGTTACCATTTATATCACTTATTTTTTTGGTTTGTTTGTTACACCCATACTGGTGTGTGATGCGCGTTTTCTTGAAAGTGCAAATTCTCCAAAATATTTACCAATCATATCTTCAACAATAATTACTGGTAAAAATGTTTTACCTGTGTGGATTTGAATTGTTTTACCAACCATGGAAGGTAAAATGATCATGTCTCGAAGATGAGTTTTCACGTTATTCTTTTTTTCAACTTTTACGACTAACTTCTTTTTTTCTTCAGATAAACCTCTTTTGAAAGATCTTCTCTGACGTGAAGGAAGCAATTCTGAAAATTCAGTAATACTCATTGCTTGTAATTCTTCTAAAGTTTTACCATGAAATTTGAATTCTTTGAGTGCCATTCTTATAACCTCTTACCTTTTGCACGACCAGTTTTACGAGGTCTAATTGCACCAACTTTTCTACCAGGTGGAGCGTTTTTAGGTGCTGGTTTAGCTTTTGATTTTCTGAGTGTACGCTTGTTTCCAAATGGGTGCGCTACTGCATTCATTGCACTTGATGAAACAATTGGCCAATATTTATTTCTAGCCTTCATAGCATAAAATTTCTTTCCTGCTTTAAGGAATGGTTTATCAACACGACCACCACCAGCAACAACACCAATAGTTGCGCGACAATTTGGATGAAACTTTTTTTGTTTTTTTGATGGGAATTCGACTAAAACTGTGTCTTTGGATTTTGAAATAAGTTTTGCTGCAGCTCCAGATGAACGAGCAAATTTTCCACCATCGAACGGTGTTCCTTCAATATTGAAGATTGCAACACCTTCAGGAATATTTTTGAGTGCGAGTACATTTCCATGATTTACTTCTGCAGTTGCAGACATATCGATTTCATCACCAACAGTGATTCCTTCTGAAGCAATTAATAATCCTGCTTCACCATCATCGTAATATACTCGTGCTAAAGGAGCAGTATGAGATTGACAATTAATAATATCAACAACCATTGCGTTTTCTTTGTTAAGGAACTTCGCAGCACCCTTCGCTCTAAATGAAGGAGACTTAAATGTTGGAGACCCTCGACCACGTTTTTGTGCTGTAATTCGTTTTCCCATTCTTATACCTTTACATAAGTTCAAGTTTTGTTGCTAAATCAATAGCAGGAGTTTCATCTGCAAAAGAAACATATGCTTTCTTTTTTGCATCTGGACCAATGAGCGTATTTACTTTTACCACTTTTACTTTGAAAAGAGATTCAAGTTCTTCTTTGATTTCAGCTTTTGTTGCTTTTTTATCAACAATAAAAACTAATTTATTTTCAGATTCCATTAATCGAATGGATTTTTCAGTTGAAAGAGGTGCTTGGATAATCATTGAAGACCACCTGTTTGTTTAATATCAGTAAATAATTGTCTTTGTGAAAGAGTATCTAAAGCGGATTCAGTAAATAAAGTTAATCGACCTTCATGAGTTCCAGGTGCGAGAAGTTCTGCATTTAAACTATGAACAGGAACAACATCTGCTCCAGGAATATTTGCTGCAGCTTTAACAAGAGGACAGTCTTTTCCAACAACAAAAAGGAATGATTTTTTTGTAATTGTTTTTCTACCTCTTCGTTTACCAGTACCAGCACGGATTGTAGTTTTTGTAGCTCTATCAAGTTCTTCTTGGAAGCCAAGAGTTTGAAGTGCTACAAGAATATCTTTTGTTTTTGATAAGGATTCAAAAGATTCATCTAAAATAAAGGGGAAACCTTCAGGCAATTTATGACCTCGATTCATAATTATTTCAGGAATCATAGTTGCTGCTAAAGCAGAACGGATAGCTTTTCGTCGTTCTTTAATATTAATTTTTTGATCCCAGTCTTTCTCAGCTTTAGGAGGGTGAGCACGTCGACCACCAACTGTTTGTGGAGCAAAAGCACCAACATAAAAAAATCTTGTTCCTCTTCTAGAAAGAGTTTTTCTAGGAGTTCGTGATTGACCAATACCATAAGTACTCTTATAGGTATTTCGTCGTTTTGAAAGATAAGCGGAGTAACCTTTTCCTGCTTCAGGATTAGCACCATATTTTTGTCTACGATTAGATTGTAATGCAAGAACAGCACGTTTAATTAAATCTCGGCGTACAGGCTCGGTAAACTGTGCAGGAAGCGTTACGGTTTTGGTTTCCGTTTTTTTTGCATCAAGTACTTTTACATTCATATCTGTCACCTTAATTTCCTTGTTTTGATTCAGTGCTAATGGATACTATGGTTGGAAGCGTTACTGGTTTAGCATTACGCAGTGGCGCTGTAAGTGTGATTAATCTTTTCTTTGGTCCAGGAACTGAACCTTTTACTAAAACATAAGTTGTTTTGACATTTCCGTATCGAAGAAATCCACCATCAGGATTCACTTTTTCAACTTCATCAAAAATTCCGAGAATATAATTACTGTACTGGGTTCGATGATGATAACCCATTTGACCAGCAAAAGCCATTCTATACATGGTATGACCTTGAGCAATCCAAGATCCTAAAGAACCAGGTCCTCTTATGGTTTTTTCAGATTTGTGAGAACGAAGATTAACACCGAACCGTTTAACAGGTCCTTGAGTACCTTTTCCAACAGTTATTGCGCGAGCATCAACATAGGAACCAGCAGATAAAACATCTTTAACAGAAATATCTTTATTCATGTGTTCTTTAACAAAAGCAATTTGTTCTTCAAAAGAACCACCAATTTGTAATTCAAATATTTCAGGAGTTTTTTTACCAATACCTGTTAATTTTGGTTGAGTATATACTTGAACAGAAATTTTGTTTAGATTTGTTAGATCAACTGCATCAATATCTTTTTCAGTTGAAAGTTTTTTTGAAGCAGGAATTTTTCGGAGAAGTTCTTTAGTAGTTTTGAAAAATAATTCAGATAGAATTTTTGTTCCATAACTATGAGCTACGTGGAAACGAATAGAAGATAAACGAAGAGGAGGACATTCAATAACTGTTACAGGAAGACTAATTTGTTCTCCTTTAGTCATGGATGTTTTTTGGTTATCGACAACCATTATATGAGTCATACCAGCTTTGTAACCTGCAAAACCTAAAAGGTTAGCATTTTTACTTTCAGGATAGGATCTAACTCTTGCGTACGGTCTATTAGCTCTTACACGATGCCAGAACTGCATACTTCCGTGTCTTGGATTTAGTCGTTTTCCCATTGTATATCTTACTCTTATTTTTTAAGTCCTTAAAACAAATACTAGAAACAGCACGCTGGAAATACTACATCCGGTACTGAAAAAAGTTCATTTTCAGGCCTACACACCCATAAACTATTTTGTGGGTATCGACGGGAAAAGTAAAACTCTTTATAAATGTTTTGGTTGTTTATGGTGAAAAAAGGCAACGAAGACCAAAAAGACATAATAAACATGATTAAATGCCTAAAAAGGCTGCTTATTTCTTTTTGTCCTTTTTTTGTTCTTCCTTCTTCCCTTTTTTTACTGTTTTTTTAGAAGAAACGACTTTTTTTGTAGAAGATTTAGCTTTTTTTGAATTTTGTGCAAAGTCATATTTACGTTTAGCATACATTGCAGGATTCCTTACACGTGAACAAAAATTATCAGGCTGACAAACAAGAAGAGAGGAATAATAATCTTTATTATCACAATTAGGCGGAGGAAGTGCTTGTTTCCCCTTTTTAATTTGAAATAACTGACCACGAAGATACTGTTCTCTAAGAGGTTCAGGATGAAGATTATTCCACTTAAAAATAAAATCCTCGATTTGCTCAATAGACCACGAAGAAACACGTAAAAAGTTAATAAGAATAAATAGAGCCCTTTTCTTCCCATCTTTCAAAGGTTGTGAAAGTAGCTTGATACAAGGAGGGAAAAACTCTTCAGAAATAGCATCTTTAGGTAATTCAATAGGTTTTTGAATAACTTGAGAAAATTTTTCGTCAGGAATATAAGACAAATTCTGAAGATCTCGACTAAAAGCCTCACCTAACAAATAAACTCCCAAAGCAGGATCTGCCTTTGAACGATCTAAAAAAGGAATATCAAAAGAAATATTCTCAGGTTTTGCATCATCTTTTTCAAAAGATAAGACCCCATCAAGAGGAAGAGGAATGGAAACCAAACCAGACTTTTCATGGAGTGAATAAGGCATTCTATAAAGATGTCTTGAAGCAATTAAAACCGTATCAACATCCACAACAGCCAACCAATTAAAATGCCTCTCTAAAGGAGTCTTACTGTGGCAAAACGGACAAGACTTTGACGTGTTTACTTGCTGTTCAACAGGAAATTTACAGTGTTCACATTTAATAATTTCTGGAGAACCTTGAGGATTTGATGAATGTCCGCAACGAGCACAAACATATGAAGGTTTTTGCTGACGAGGCTGATGTTCAAATTCCTTTTTACAAGTAGAACAAAGAAAAATAAACAAAGACTGGGTTGTTTTTTTTGCAATAGAACGAAGTTCATCAAAAGTAAAAGTAACGCCATCAAGAATAATTGAGTCTTGAAGAAGAGAAGCATACTGTTGAGTTATATATTCTAACAAATAAAAAGCAATCTTTCTTGGACCCTCAGGAAAAATGTTTTTTAGATCTTTTAATTCACCATCAAACATTATTTGTTTAGGAAAAGCCTCAAAAGGAACAGCTATATGAAAACCTTTATTTCCTGAAAACTTAACAGATATAGCTTTAATACCATGATCTTGTAAAGACTTTATGAATAAATGGGTTGTGAGTTTTGCTAAAGGCCAATCAGGACAATCAATATCAAGAATAAGATCCCAACCAGTACGTAAATCGTCGAGTTCATGACGTTTCATACCTGTGGTTATGGAAAGAGGGTTATGCCAAGATTCTTCTGAACAATGAAATGAACTTACCTTATTTTTAGCAAGCTCAAGCACATCATTCTCATAAATAAGGACATCTGGACGCTTACCAAACTTACCAATACCATACATCACACTCACTTCTTTATTGGAAGATTGTTCGATGAGAGCTTTTCGTACTTGAAGACGTTTATAGTGATTTAGAGAAGTTGAGAGGAACATATGAAAATAAAAAGAAGAAGAAAATTAAAAACCTTTCTAAAATTTGTCCACAAATGCACCTATTAAGTACATATGTTGTGAACTAATCTAAGCTTCAAAAAAGGCTTTGTAAAATAAATATGCTGAATATACATCAGATTTTGAGGTTAACTCGCAAGGAGAATGCATTCCTAAGACGCAAGGACCAACATCAACAGTATCCATACCATATCTTGACATAAACATAGCAATAGTGCCTCCGCCGCCAATATCTATCTTGCCCATTTCTCCTGTTTGCCAAGGAACTTTATGTTTGTCAACGAGTAAACGGATAAAGGACATATATTCTGCGTGCGCATCATTCGTACTATATTTTCCTCCACCACCACCATATTTTTCTACAGAAACGCCGTGTCCTAAGAAAGAAACGTTTTGAGAATCTTGAACATCCTTATAATTAGGATTAAGTCCCGCAGTAACATCTGCAGAGATAGCTTTTGCGAGTTCTAAAATTTTATTTGAAGTAATTTTTAGACCTAGAAGCTTAACATAATCTTCAGCAAAGGTTTTTAGTATAAAACTATCAGCACCAGTATCACCAACAGAACCAATTTCTTCCTTATCAACAAACAAAGCAACAGCCGTTTTTGAAGGATTACTAATTGAAAGAAGTGCTTGAAGAGAAGTATATACACAAACCTTGTCATCTTGACCATAGGCACCAATTAAAGATCTATCAAAACCAACATCAACAGCTTTACTTGCTGGAACAAATTCTAATTCTGCTGTTGCAAAATCTTCTTCAATTAAACCATAGTCTTCATGTAATTTTTTTAAGATAGCGAACTTTACTTGTTCTTTTATAGCCTTATCATTTACAGGTAAACTTCCAACAACAATATTAAGTTCTTCTCCAGATACAACCTTAGAACCTTTTCTATCAAGTTGATCACGACCTAAATGAGGTAAGAGATCAGGAATAAGGAATTTTGGTTCAGAATCTTTTTCACCAATTGATAAAGTTACTTTCTTTCCTTTCTTCGTGAAAATCACACCATGCAAAGCAAGAGGTAAATTAACCCAATGATATTTTTTTACACCACCATAATAATGTGATTGGAGTAATGCAAGATCAGCATCCTCATATAATGGTAAAGGTTTGAGATCTAAACGTGGAGAATCCATATGACTTCCAATAATGTGTACATCTTCAGGATTCTTTCCAACAATAAATGCGATAACAGTTTTGTTTTTGAAAACCTTAAAAAGTTTATCAAAAGGTTTCGCCTTTTTAACAGAAGAAATGTTCTTAAAACCAGATTTTGTCAAAGCAGAAATGACATTTGCTGTACAAAGACGCTCGGTTTTACTAGATGACAAAAAGTCTTTATATTTTTCAGAAAAAGCAAAAACTTTTTTCATATCAGCTGGTTTATAGGAAAGCCAAGTGCTTTCTCGATCATACACTAATTTTTCTTGTAGTTGTTCATTTTTAGATTTTTTCTTTGGAGCCAAATATATACACCTCGTATAGTAATAGAATACTCATGTATTAACAGAAGCTATATATAAACTTAATTAAAAATGAATCCTTAAATGAATGTTCAAATCACGGCGAAGCATAGAATTATTTAATGCTCTTCAAATGTTTATTTTTTGATTGAGAATAAGATAAATGAAAAAAACGATATAACTCTGCAGCTTTTTTTGTTCCGATTAAAGAAATATTTTTTAAATCCGCCTCAGAAGAAGACAAGAATTTATGTAAAGAATCAAAATTTTCTAATAAGGACTTTGCTAAGACACCACCAATTTGAGGAAAACTTCCAATAATATATTCTTGTAAAGCAGCATCATCAAGAGGTTTAGCTGAATGATATGAAAACGTTTCTTTAGAATCTTCTTGTTCTTTAGAAGCTAGAAGAATAAGAAGTTTAGCAGTCTCTAAAGGAGAACTAGAATGCAGAATAGGAATTTTATAAGACAAAACAATAGTTGCAAGCATACCTCGCACTGCAGAAGCAGACACATTCCTTGAAAGATATAATAAAGGGTCGCCTTCAATAAGAATAATTGGTTTTGTATATTGAGATAAAGAACGCAACTGAGTTAACAAACGACCATCAACAATAGAATCTACAAAATCTGAAGCGATTTTATATTCAACACAAACATTTTTTGAAAGAATAAAATCCCCGACACTAAGTTGCTTTAATTCAAGGTCAACATTATACTTTGAAAGAATCTTAAGAACAGGAGAACCCTTCTCTCGAAAATCAGCAACAACTTTTGGCCTGAATTCATTTTGTACATTTTTTGAAGAAGGTGCAGAAAAATCTTCAAGAGTACTTTGTTCCTTTTTACCCATAAGTTGAATAGACCCTTGTTTAGACATTGAATCAAGAAGAGAATACATGCGTTTTTCTTTATGAAAAGCAACCCACCTGTATGCTTCGTCACGAGTATCTTTTGTTAAAAAAACAGTGACAAAACCACGCGTATGTCGCCCCGTTCTTCCTCTTCGCTGAACAGAACGAATAGCACTAGGAATAGGTTCATAAAAGAAAACCGCATCAACAGAAGGAATATCCAAACCTTCTTCTGCAACACTTGTGGCAATAAGACAAGAAAAATCATTTTCACGAAAACGATCAAGAACTTCTTTTTGTTTTTTTTGAGAAAAACCAATACCATTCTTTTTCTGCTGACCAAAAAAAAGCGAAGAAGAACAAAAAGATTTAATTGTTTCTTCAACACGAAGAGCAGTATTTCGGTACTGGGTAAAAATAATTATTTTAGCGTTTTCTCGTGATTGAAGAAATTGTTTTACTTTTTCAGCAAGTAAATGTAACTTAGGATGTTCTTTATTGTCTTTCAATAAATCTCTTGTCAAGGAAAGTGCAGAAAGGAAAAAAGGATCCCTTGCTAAATTTTTTACGGCACGAGTTTTTGCAGTTCTTGCAGATGAAAGAATTCCATATAAATATTCATGAAGGGCATACAATGTTTGAGTCTCTGCAAGTTCTAAAGCATGTTGTACTTTAAGAGCTTCAGCAAGCAAACTAATAGACTGTAAATGTTCAGGAGTATACATATCTTTTGAAACTGCTTGATGTAAGGATCTTTGTAATTCAAGCAGAGCAATTTTTTTGTAAGAAGAAGGAGCATACTTTAGTAAACTAAATTCTTTTACTTTTTCTAGTTTAGAAAGATAACATTTTTGCAAATATGCAACAATTCTTTTATTGTCTTCAGACAAAACAACAGTTTCCCAAGAAATATCTGAACCTTGAGCGAACTTTGCAACATCTTTATCTGTAATCTTTCGATATTCTATTTTTTCTGCAAAAACATGTGCAGCAACTTCATCAATTTTTTCTTTTGTCGTACCAGGAGATGCTGTAAGAGCAAGAATTTTTGGATGGCGAGCTTGATCAACATACTTACTTGCTAAAAAAACATAAGCATAATCACCCACTGCGCGGTGAGCCTCATCAACAACAAGTAAAGAAACATCTTCAAAAGATAATTTCCCACTCAAAATATCGTTTTCTAAAGACTGAGGTGTTGAAAAAATGAAACGGGCAGACTTCCATAATTCGTGACGTTTCTTTGGAGAAACAGCACCTGTAAAAAGTGCAAAAGAATCAGAAGACAACATAAATTGATCTTTGAAAGATTTTGCATGCTGTTCAACAAGAGGTTTTGTTGGAGCAAGAATAACAACTTTACTAGATGGATAATTTAATTGACGACGAGCAGCTAACATCATAGCAATTGCGGTTTTACCGAGACCAGTAGGTAAAACTACTAAAGTATTATACTGTGCAGCTGTAGAGAAAATGTCTGCTTGATATTCTCTTGGTGAAAAGTCTTTGAGCATGAGTTGAAAAAAACCAAGATTGTTTTATAAACATAAGGGTAAGTTGTCTAGTGCTAAAAGAGCCTCGAAAAGACAAAAATGGAAAAAATATTTTGTGAAAAAAATATGTGAAAATCTAATAAATAAAAAACGAAGGCGGTACATATATAAAGTCATAAATATTGCTAAAATTGAACTCAACCCTTATACGGTATAGCACAATGATTGAAACAGACATGGCTTGTAGCCCTTCTATTAATAGATACTTCGAAGAATTAGAAAATAAAACTCAAGAAGCATACGCGATAGCTCAAAAAGCCAGAAAAAAAGGCTTTGACCCAGAAGATTACGTTGAAATAACGCTAGCTAAAAATATGGCTGAAAGAGTTGTAGGAATTATAGCTTTTGTAGCACCACAAATTATTGGGAGTGGAGTTGTTGAGAGAATTATTGAACTTGAAAAAGAATACAGTTCACAAGATTGGAGAGTTGCTTTCAAAATAGCACACGAAATAGCTCAAGAAAAATTCTGCACATTCGAAGATAAAAAAGAAGCAATAGAAGTGGGAATACGAACAGGATTCGCATATGTAACTGTAGGTGTTGTCTCTGCACCTCTTGAAGGATTGACAAGTATAGACATAAAACCTCGAAGAGATGGAAAAGGAGAATACTTCAGACTCAATTATTCAGGACCAATACGAAATGCGGGAGGAACAGCGGCAGCAACAAGCGTCCTTATCGCAGACTACGTTCGAAAACAAATGGGCTACGCAAAATATGATCCTGACGAAAAAGAGATACGACGATGCTATGCAGAACTAGAAGATTACCATCAATATGTTGCTAACTTACAATACTTCCCATTCAAAGAAGAAACAGAATTTTTATTAGAAAATATTCCTGTTGAAATAGCGGGGGATCCATCTGAAAAAAGAGAATTATCCAACGCAAGCCTCAAAGATCTTAAGCGAGTAGAAACTAATTTTCTACGAAGCGGGTATTGTCTTATACATTCATCATGCATCCCTTTGAAAGCACCAAAACTCTGGAAACAACTAGGAAACTGGGGAAAAGACTTTGGCATGGATGACTGGAACTTTCTAGAAAAACACATTAAATTTCAAAAAGAACTAAAAGCAAAAGATGCAGAAAATACGCAAGAAGAAAAAACAGATAATGCAAGTGAAGAAAAAGTAAAGCCAGATGCAACCTTTGTAAAAGATTTGGTTGGTGGAAGACCTGTTCTTGCACACCCTATGAGAAGCGGCGGTTTTCGATTAAGATACGGACGTGGACGTGCTAGCGGATACTCAGGACAAAGCATACACCCTGCAACAATGAGTGTACTAGATGACTTTATCGCAACAGGAACACAACTTAAAGTTGAACGACCAGGAAAAGCTGCAGCATTCACTCCATGCGACACAATCAGAGGACCAATAGTAAAACTTAACGACGGAAGTGTTCTTTATATTTCTTCAGAAGAAGAAGGAAACAAAATAACAAAAGAAGTAAAAGAAATACTCTATTTGGGGGATGTCCTTGTAAACTACGGTGACTTCTTTGACAGAGCACACATGCTTATCCCCTCAGGATACTCTGAAGAATATTGGTTACTAGAACTCAAAAAAGCAATTGATGAAGAATTTAGCGAACAAACAAGCAAAGAATATAAAATAGATGACGCAGCAAGAATACAATTCTGCACAAAAACATATGATATAGATGAAAACGATTTGAAAAAAATATTTGAAAAACCACACACAACAAAAATATCTTATGAAATGGCAAAAAAACTTTCTCTCGGATTAAATATTCCTCTCCATCCAGAACACATATTTTTTTACAAAGAAATAAACACAAAACAACTTTTAGAATTAGTTCGTTGGCTATCAAATGCAGAATTCTTTCTAGAAATCCCAAAAATAAATATTCCCTTAAAAGAAGAATTTAAAAAAGGAAAAAGAGCGCTCGAATTATTGGGGGTTCCACACAAAGTAAAAGATGAAACGGTAAGCATTACAGGAGAAACAGTGTTTGCAATTAGTGAAACATTACAAATAAAATCAGCACTCGATGCAAAACACATTGAGAAAATAATTAACGAACAAATAAATGAAGGAGAAACAGAAAGTCTAAAACTTATCAACATTATTAGTCCTGTTATCATCAAAGATTTGTCAGGAATATTTATTGGGGGTCGAATGGGTCGACCAGAAAAAGCAAAAATGAGAAAAATGACTGGTTCACCACACGGACTTTTTCCAGTAGGAAATGATGGCGGCCGGTTAAGAAGTTTTCAATCAGCACTCATTGCAGGAAAAGTAACGAGTTTATTTCCAGTATTTTTATGTCCTCAATGTAAAAACAGAACACCTTTTTCTATATGTGATATGTGTGAAACAAAAACCATACGACAAAAAATTGACTGGAAAACAGGAGAAGAAATTAGCCCTGAAGAAGCAGAGAAACACCCAGATAAACAATATTCAGATTATAAAGAATGGAACGTGCCAATTAAAGATCTCTTTTCTTATTGCCTTAAAAAAATGGATACAAAAATATATCCAGACCTTATTAAAGGAGTGAGGGGAACGGTTGGAAGAGACAAAACCCCCGAACATTTATTGAAAGCAATACTTAGAGCAAAAAACGATGTTGCAGTAAACAAAGACGGAACAATACGATTTGATGCAAGCGAAATAACACTCACACACTTTAAACCAAAAGAAATAGGAACTTCGATCAACAGATTAAAACAATTAGGATATAAAAAAGATGTTTATGGAAAAACATTAGAAAATGAAAACCAAGTTCTAGAATTACGAGCACAAGATGTAGTTTTGCCAGCATCAGATGTTTCTCCAGACAAAGGTAGTGCAGAAATATTACTTAATGCAACAAAATTTATTGATGAAGAACTACAACAACTCTACAATTTACCAGCATACTATAATGCGAAAAAAACAAAAGATCTCATAGGACAACTCATAATAGGACTCGCACCACACACATCTGCAGGAATGATTGGAAGAATAATTGGTTTTTCAAAAACACAAGGATTTCTAGCACACCCCCTTTATCACGCTGCAATGAGGCGAGACTGTGACGGAGATGAATCGTGCGCATTCCTACTTATGGATGCATTTCTTAATTTTTCACAAAAATTTTTAGGAACAAGCAGAGGATCAACAATGGATGCCCCCATTGTACTTACAACACTCCTCAACCCTGCAGAAGTTGATGACATGGCATTTAATGTGGATATCGTTGACAAATATCCTTTGGAATTTTATAAAGCTTGTGAAGAATATAAATATCCTTGGGATATAAAAATTAAACAAATAAATAATACATTATTCACAGAAGAACAATTTGAAGGAATGATGTTCACACATGACACAGACAATATAAATTCAGGAGTGCTCTGCTCAGCATACAAAACAATCCCTTCTATGAAAGAAAAAATAGACGGGCAAATGGCTTTAGCAAAAAAAATACGTGCTGTTGATACAACAGACGTTGCAAGACTTATAATAGAAAAACATTTCATAAGAGATACAAAAGGTAATTTGAGAAAATTCTCACTCCAAAAATTTCGCTGCGTACATTGTAACGAAAAATACAGAAGACCACCACTTGTTGGAAAATGTACTACTTGCGGTGGAAAGATAATCTTTACCATATCAGAAGGATCAATAATTAAATATATGCAGATGAGTATCAACCTGGCTGAAGAATATAATGTTTCACCATATCTTAAAGAAACACTTCAACTCACACAAAAACGAATCTTGGATGTGTTTGGTAAAGAAAAAGAAAAGCAAACGAGTCTCACAGGATTTTAAATAAAAGCATAAGAAGCTTTAAAAAGAAGACTTCTTTTCTCAAATACAATGGATTACGAAGCAATGTTACAAAGAGGCCGAGAACTTTTACCTGAAGATACAAATAAAGGAGAAAGATTTCAAATACCTAAAGTAAAAGGACATCTTCAAGGAAATAAAACAGTAATTAGTAATTTTAAACAAATAGCAACAACACTCGGAAGAAAAGTACCTTTGCTTGTAAAATATGTTGAAAAACAACTTGCAACAAAAGGACAAGTAGAAGGAACATTCGTTATATTCAACACGAAACTTTCAGCAAACAAAATAAATGAACGAGTACAACAATTCACAGATCAATTCGTAATATGTAAAGAATGCGGAAAACCAGACACAACAATAACAAAAGATACAGGAATTTATTTTGTTAAATGTCAAGCTTGTGGTACAAAATATTCTATAAAAACCAACATTTAAGACATTAATACTTCTTTGAAAAGACCATATTAAAGCAAAGTATTTAAACAATATATTCTCAAAAGAAGAATAATGACATATCAATACCATTTTAAAAGGTACTTTTCGTTTAATCCAAGCGAAATAAGAGGTATGATTATTACAACAATTATCATAGCAATAACTATGTTTATGTTCTTCGCCAAATTCTTCTGGCAAGATATAGAACTCACAATAACAAACATTCTCTCAAGAATTCTAACAATGATTATACTCATAGGAATAATTTTGTTTATATTTATAGCAGTAACAAAAATTATTGCAATACGAAAAAAATATACTGCAACATATAAATCTTGGTTTGAAGGTTTACTTGTGGGCTTCGTATTAAGTTTCATAACAAACAGTTATTTACCTATTTTTTTCCCAGGAATGATTGAAACAGAAACAATTGCAAGACTAAGACACGGTGTTGTTCTCCCTGGAGAAAACAAAAAAGACATATTTCTCATACTTGCAACAGCACCAATAGCGTGCATTTTCCTATCAATATTCTTTCAAATGACCTATCTTGTAACGGGATTATATTTTTTTCATCATGGAATGATTATTGCAGCACTATTCGCAGTTTTCGCACTTATACCAGCACCAAACAATATAGGGGTGCACTTGTTTTATTCAAGAAAACTACCTTACTTTGTATTATTCATATTCTCAATAGCCTTTGCAATAGCAACAATAATAAGTGCATATTACGCGCCAATGATTGCTGTTCTCATAGGAGGATTGTTCTGGGTTTTATTCAATAAATATCTACGAAAACATATCTAAATAATCATAGAATAAAATCCTTTAAGAAATAAATAAATTCCTGTTAAAAAACTTAGAAAAGTGATTGGGAAAATAATTGCTAGAAGACAATATACTCCTATAGAAAGATCTATAGCACTTAACAAATCACCTTTATAGATAACTCCTTTAGCTATAAGATATAAGCCTGCGCCGATAAGAAGCCTTATAGGAGCAATATGATCAGGTGTTACAAATAGCAAAATAGCCACTAAAAAATCTAAAAAACCGAATAATTTAAATAAAAACATAAAAGATAAGAATATTAAAAATTATATAAGAATTTCTTAAAATGGCAATAGCAGGCATCCTTGGAAATATTGGTAAACAATTATCAAATATAGAGGACTATTGGTTCGTATACTTTGTTTTATTAAGTTTTTTTGGAGGATTACTCCTCTCTTGGGTAATAGGAAAAACACCACTCATATTCTTCATCGCAATTCTTGCTGGCCTTTTGTTTACAAGCACAAAATTATTTAAACCAGAAATAGACATAATTATTATAATTAATGTGCTAATATTTCTTATAGGCCTACTTATTTTCAGTTATAATAAATTTCTTATAATAATTATCTATTTTGCTGGACTCTACATAGGTACAAAATTAAAAAAATATTTTGACTAAAATTAAACATTAAAATATATTTTTTTGTATAATTGAATAAATTGATCCTGAGAAATAGATATACCTGCATCACTAAATGCTGTAGCAAGTTTTTCACCTTTAGTATCTTCATGAGACTCTGGTTGGAGGAAATCTATTAATTGAGACAAAATAGTACCATATACATAACGACCATTAAGAAACAAAACAATATCTTTCTTATTCTTCTTAATTTTTCCTTTTAATAAATTAATAGAAATATTATCCATAGATAAAATGGTTTTTTTAGAATTTAAGGTAAAACTGTATTGCAGGAACTCCAAACAAATAATTTGTTTAATAATTGCTTGTTTAGATTCTGAAAAATCTATCTCGGAAGGGGATGGAAAAGTGTTTTTATCCGTTAAAAAAATAACTCTACCTAAATATTTTTTAGATAATTGTTTTACACGACCATTAACCCATTTGTTTTCGACAAGATAAGCGTAAGAATTACCTTTCACAAGCTTAGCACGAACAAACATTTAACTTTTCACCTTAGCGCGACTTTGAGCTTGTAAGCGCTTACGTTCAACAACAGAACCAACATCTTTGGTTGTAGAAAAATTAAGAATCTTAACTTCGCGAGTTTTAAGAGAAACAACAAAAATTCTTCCAGGTTGTGGTTCTAAACCTCTCTTTTCTTGATCATCAGTAATAGCAGTCCAACCAGAACTATTAATACAAGTGATGTTACGATATACTCTTGATTGAGCGCGGTGAATGTGACCTGTGACAAAAATATCAGGAATAGGATCTATAAGTAAACCATCTTCAACAACATCAGGAATATACAATGCAGAACCATGAGTTGGAGCAAGATGTCTACGTTTTAATAAAAACTCCATAATTTCGTCAGCAACTTTTTGTCCACCATGATTTCTAAGTACAGGAACTTGATCAGCATAATGAATAAGAGAATAACCATGATACATAAGAACATCAATACCAGGAAAATCATCAGAAACATCAACACTAATATAAGCAGGATTTGAAACCATTATTACATTTGGTAAAGCCCATATAGCTTTTGCATAATCTTTATCAATAGGAAGTTGAGGTTCAGCAATACGACCAACATCATGATTTCCTGGACAAATAATTATTTTAATGTGGGAAGGTATTTTCTCTAAATATTTTGCAAAAGAATCATATTGAGAACGAATATCTAAAATTTCTAAATCATTTTCTTGACTTGGATAAATACCAACACCCTCAACCACATCACCAGTTAAAAAAATGTATTTTACTTTTTTCGCAATTTTTCTTTGATCCATAGTTCCTGTTTTACCATTAATCCATGAAAGCATACGAATAAATTCTTTTTTTAAAAATTCTTTAGAACCATAATGAATATCACCGAAAAATAAAGCATAATTATCGTAAGGAGATTTTTTTAATTCCTTACTTAAAGGAATATCTGGATGAATGATTGTTTCAGAAAAAACAATATCATTACCAGTAGAACCAACAATACCAATAACCTCATCAAGAACAAGAGATTCGGCCTCAATAACTAATTCAGCATTATTTTTATGAATAAGAACTTTAGTAGTTCCAGAAAGATCTTCAACTAATAAAATATAATGACCATTTTTTGTTAAATTAATCTCAGAGATCATACCTATAACTGAAACACGTTCTTTTGGTTTTTTTGATTTCAACCGACTGATAGAAGTTAAAGAAGATAATTCTGAACGAGATTTTAATAATTGCTCAAGAAATTTAAATCTTAAATTAAAATGCTTAACAAAATCTTGAATGGTTCTTTTTTGAGGCTTCTTCTCGAAAGATTTAATTATGGAAACGCGAACAGAAGGAGCTTTTTTTTTAGGAAAATGTTTTTCAAAAAAAGAATTAATAGATATATCTGGAAAATTCTCTTTAAAAAAAGATGTTAAACTTATTTCTTGTTCATCTAAAGAAAGAGTTAAGATTTTTTCTATTTTTGAAATAATTATCTCATTAATTAACTCTTCCTCGCCAGTAATAAAATTTGTTATAGTAT
>CAZFEG010000001.1:0-57512 GCA_964517565.1 uncultured Methanosarcinales archaeon | reverse complement strand
TTTCATCAACTGCTCCAAATTTTTTATCAATTAAATCATTATAATCTGAAATACTTGAATTATCACTTCTCTTAAATATAACACTACCAAATGATGTGGTTTTTGTTCCATTATAGAGATACTGCATTGTTGCAATTTGGCTAACATTGTGTCTTACTTCTAAATCAACATATATGGCTGGATTCACAAGAACGAAATCAACTTCCCCATTTTCAACCATCTCATTTACTTCTTCAAAATCCATCGGTACTATAACAAAAGTATAATCCAACAAATTATTATTAAGATATGTCTCTGTGTCACTCCATCTACTCAATACTTCTGTTGTACCTTGATTCGCAAGAATACCAATTTTGACAACTGTTGGGTCGCTTTCTTCAATCCCGTAATCATGGTAGTACTCGGAAACTACTTCTTCTTCTCTAATAGTAATAAGGAATACCATTCCTGCTACAAAAATACTGAAAAATAAACTATATACAATCAGTTCTTTAAAAGTCAGTTTTTTCTTCATAGTATACCTCCATAATTAGTCTTCTTATTCTATTATAACATGTAAAAAGAATATGATAAAAAAATAAAAACAATAAAATAAAAGGTTGCTATCAAAATTTGATAACAACCTCTATATTATTCGATTCCATTTTGACTTAGAAGCATATCAACTACTTCTTTTCCCAATCGATACCCAAATGCATAAACAGTTTCTATGACTTCTGGATTTTTTGGATCTACTTCGATTTTATTTCTTAATCTTTTTACATGTACATTTATCGTATTATCCACTGATTCCTCATATTGTTCTCCCCAAACAACTAAGTACAATTGTTTCTAGAGAAGGCTCTCTCAGGATTATCCAGTAGCATCTTTATAATATCAAATTCCTTATTTGTAAGTTCGAGTTCTATATTGTCTCTTTTTACTTTTCTAGATAGAAAATCTATATCTAAATGTTTAAATTTAAATGTTTTACTGCGTTCGTTTTCTTTTTCCCTATCTTCTAATATAATCTTAATACTTTCAACAATCTCATCTGGTTTTAGTGACTTCTCAATAAAATCACTTGCTCCAACCCCAATAAGTTTTACTCTAGATTTTACATCTGCATGAACAGTATTTATTATCACAGGTACATCAGATTTTTTACGTAGAATTTGTAAAAAAGCATATCCGTTCATTTTTGGTAAATCTAGATCCAAAATTATTGCGGAATAATCATGTTTATTAATTTCTAGCAACCCATCCTCGGCGTTAAAACAACAGTCTACAATGTAGTCATTATTTTGAAGTTTACGCTCAATTGTTTTACTAACGATTTTATTGTCTTCTACTAGTAAAATTCTTTTCATAATGTAGCCCCTTTGAATACTATATTTTACACACAAGACTATTATATCAAATACATCCGCTTTCTACAAGATTGTTAATGAACATTGTCATTAATTTTGATTATATATACAAAATTGTTTTTTATGTCATAAAAAAGAACCAAATTTTTATTTGGCTCTTTTGTTGTTTGTCTATAATTGATCCATATATTTATGCAATTCTTCTCGTAGCAGGTCATAATTATTAAGTAGTGGCTCTTCTAGAAGTAATACATCACTTATTTTGTTTTCTGCGGATAGGTCTAAAATTTGTTGAGTAAGTTTTAGTATTTTTGGAGCATTCAAATAGATAAATGAACCTTTCATATAATGAAGCGCTTTATATATTAATGCACAATCTTTCGCAAAGAATGCATCGTTTATGTTTTTAAGGTCTTTTTGTTTTTCAGCATAAAATGTATTTATAATTTCTTTACGTAGAAAATCATCTTCATAAAATAATTCAAATCCGTTTTTATTAAATATTTCCAACTCTTTATCAATCTCTTTTGTATCATTAATGCTACTGCCAAAATACTCATTCAATAGTTTTTCTAGATTTTCTTTACGAATAGGTTTAGGTAAAACACCATTCATTCCACACTCAGCTATTTTGTTTTGTGTTTCTTCAACATCATTAGCTGTAACTGCAATAATTGGAACGTCTCCATTCGGACCATCTAGTTCTCGAATGTGTCTGCTTGTTTCATATCCATCCATACCCGGCATAAAAATATCCATAAAAATCATATCAAAAATTTCTTTTTTTACTAATTCAATTGCTTCAACCCCGTCTTTGGCTTCAGTAACATCTAAATACATTCTCTTAAGTAATTCTCCCATTACTCTTCGGTTAATATTATTGTCATCAACGAGTAGTATTTTCTGTTTACTCAGTGATTTATATTTCTCATCCATATAAATCCTCCTATCAGTTCCTAGGCGCTATTTACCCCTTATTATTATGCTTCTTAATACTGATTATTCGCTAGTCCATCCTCAATATACAATGTTTACTATTTTAGTCTAATCAATATTATTATTTTAATCAACACTTAGGATGTTTTGTTAATATTTATTTAAGATTTAATTAAGATTTGTGATTGCGATTGTTATTTCACGAAGTAAAACCGCTCAATTTACTACTTCAATTTTTAATGGAAGTATTTCTTTTACTTAGATAGCAATCTCGAAAATCGGGTAATTTCTCTACCATTTTCTCTTGCACTAATCACCAATATCTTTGAAGTGGGAGTTATCCTAAACTTATTAGATAAAGTAAACATAAAGATTATCAAATATGGATTTATAACAAAAAACAAAACCTCTCGGTTTTGTTTTTTAACATTTATTCTGATTTATTAATTTCAAACTCTGTAATTTTAACAATGTAACTTGCTCCGGTAGCTGTAACTGTATAATCCGCAAAGACTTTTATAGTATATTCTGAATCTGGGTTTAAATCATCAATAAATAGTACTGTCCCATCATTCGTAAATCTAATAAGTCCGATGTAATTCGTTCCAGACCATAGTTCTGCAGAATATATGATGTTAGATTCAAATCCTTCTTCATTCCATTCCGCACTACAAGTTGTTTGAGTTCCTGTAGATGAACAATCTATACTAGTAAGTATTGGTCTTGGTGCAGCTAGCGTATTAAAATCTAATAGCTCAAGTTCTACATATACTGTATCACTTTCACCTGTTGGAATGTAAGAATACTCAACAACAAGCTTATAATTTGTGTCTTGAGTTAACCAATCAAACATTATTTCATTATTGCCAACTAATAATCCTGATATATTTGCTTGGTGACCATCAATATCATAAACATAAGCTGTCATTGAAACGATTTCTGATTGCGCATCCTCGACATCTATGACCACATTAATATATTCTTTGCCTATTTCATAACTAGTTAATCCAAAATAATTATCTTGTACACTAGAGTCTACAACATTAATAGTTCTAGTAACATTAAAAGGTACTCCATCTATAGTCGCACTATAAGTAATTGTATAGGTTCCTACTATATTAGGATACAATGACTGCGTAATAACTGCATTAGGATATCCAATTACACTTGCTCCTGGATCAACAAATGGAGTGTTTATTTCTACTTCTACAATACTATCTCCATTTAGAACCATATAAGGAGCAAAAACAATATCTGATACTGGCAACGTACTAAATTCTTCCGTATAATCTCCTATAGAAACAAAATTACCATCACTCAAATAAAATCCATCTAATATAAAATGATATGTTGTTTCAGCTAATAATCCTTCAAATGTTATTGTAGTTGTTCCGTGAGAATAAACGAACCCAGAAACTCTCTCACTTCCAAGATAAAGTGATGCAAGTGGGTTTGTAATTCTCTCTGTTGCATCATCAACAGTAACCGAAATAGTAAGACTATAAGCTTCTGCATCAACCAATTCTATTACTACTCCAAAATCAACTTCACCTGGCACATCATCTGGATCATCATTTGGGTCTACATCAACTGCATCAACAATGACAGTTCTATGTGCATAAATTGAAGCTAAATTAAAGACAATTATATATCTAACAGTGTATGTTCCTGCTATTGCTGTATCTACATCTGATTCAATCGTTATTTCTAATTCCTGTTGCTCTCCAATGATAGTAACGCCTTGTTCTATATATTCGTCACCAACATTAAGATGCAATTCTTCTTCACCAACAAGTTCTAGTCTTGGATAATCCTTAGGGTCAGTTAACGTTGTTTTAGCCCCAATTGTATAGTCGTCTAGCGTGTATACTAGCTCATTATCAGTATAAGAACCAATAAATTCTAAACGATAATATGTTTGGTTAGCCAGTTCATCAAACTCTAAATATGTCATTCCATTAGCTACAGGAAAGGATTTGATTTTTTCATCAAGATAATACAATATTCCTTCACCATCAATTAAATCCCCATCTTGATCATCTATTTCGATTAAGAAAGTAAGTGCATTAGGATCTATAGACTCTACAGACAAGTTTATATTAAAGTCTTTTTCAGTTTCTGGTACAACTCTAATTTTTCTACCTATTCTAATTTCTTTACCATTATAATCAACACTATAGTCGATAAAATATATACCATATGTTGTAATATCTAGATTAGAATCAGTAGTTATTTCAAGATCAAAATCTCCAACTAGTTCTACCCCTGGATCAACGTATTCTTCGTTTAATCCAATAGTCACATCTATCTCACCATTAAGCTCTAAAGCAGGTAAATAATCTTTTAAGATTTCTGGTAACTGATCACAACCTGATAAAAATAAAACCAATATTGCCACAATTCCAATAATTACTTTTTTCATTAAAAAACCCTCCTATTTTCCATTTTGGAAGGTTTCACTCTCTTGAAAGGATTTTGTTCAAGCAATTGATTATATCCCCTAGTAACCTTCCATACACTAACTTAATTTTATCATAATATTTTACTTGTCGCAATATTATTCTAACGATTAGGTTTTAGTTCCGCTTTTCAATAAAGAAAAACACCACCTGTATCAACAGATGATGTCTCTTCAATCACTTTTCAAACTATGTAAGTTTACTATTCTAATGTTTTATTAAACTGTGCATTGTATAGGTTAAAGTAGAACCCTTCTTTTGCTAGTAACTCACTGTGTGAACCGGTTTCAATAATGTCTCCGTCATTCATAACTAAAATATGATTCGCATTTTTTATCGTTGATAAACGATGAGCAATGACAAAGTTAGTACGGCCCTTCATTAGTTTAAGCATTGCGTTTTGAATGTAACTTTCAGTTCTTGTGTCAACGCTTGATGTTGCTTCATCTAAAATTAGGATACGTGGATTAGCAAGCAACGCACGAGCAATCGTAATTAATTGTTTTTGACCTTGTGAAATATTATTTGCTTCCTCGTTTATAATTGTTTGATATCCATCTTTTAGCGTTCTAATAAAGTGGTCTACATTTGCAATTGATGCTGCATTATATACGTCTTCATCAGATGCTTCTAATTTACCATAACGGATATTATCCATAATTGTTCCTTTAAATAACCAAGTATCTTGTAGTACCATTCCGAATGCTTGACGAACATCACTTCTTGATGCATCGTAAATAGATTTACCATCAATTCTAATGTCTCCTGATTGAGCATCATAAAAACGAAGTAATAGATTTACTAGTGTCGTTTTACCAGCACCCGTTGGACCAACAATCGCAATTGTTTCTCCTTCTTTAACATCAACACTGAAATCTGTGATCAAGTTTTGTCCTTCTTTATATGAAAAAGCGATATGATCGATAGTAACATGTCCAACTACATCATTAAATATATTTGAGTCTTCTTGTCTGCTTTCTTCTTCTTCATCAAGTAATTCAAATACACGTTCTGCGGCAGCTACTGTTGATTGGATTAGGTTTGAAACACTTGCAACGTTACTAATTGGTTGTGAGAATAGTCTAATATATTGTATAAATGATTGAATATTCCCGATTTCAATTGCTCCATTGATAAATAATATTGCTCCAACAACACTTATTAATACATAGATAATGTTGTTTACAAGGTTTATGATTGGCATAATAATACCACTCATAAATGCTGCACGCCATGCTGCATGTTTTAGTTCTTTATTAATACCTGTAAAAGTTTCTATTGAACCTTCTTCTTTTCCAAAAGCTTTTATGATTTGGTGTCCCGAATACATTTCTTCGATATGTCCATTTAAATCTCCAAGCGTTTTTTGTTGTGCCTTGAAGTATTTTTGGCTTCGTTTTACAATTGGTTTTATTAAGAAGAATGATAATGGCAACGTGATAAGTGCAACCAAAGTCATTGTTACAGAAATTGTAAGCATCATGTAAAGTACACCAATAATCATTACAATCGCAGTAACCAAGTTATTCAATCCTTGTTGCATTGTAGAACCAACTGTATCTACATCATTTGTCACACGACTTAGTAATTCACCATGAGTTTTACTATCATAGTATTTTAATGGTAATTTTCTAAGTTTTTCTTTGATATCTTTACGCATTCTAAATACTGTGTTTTGTGTTACTCCAACCATAACAAAGTTTTGGATATAAGCAAATAATGCACTTAGCACATATAAGACAGAAAGATATGTAAGTAAATCATTTATAGGAGCAAAATCTACTCCTTGTGGAGAGAAAAATCCTTTGTATATTTCTGTAGTAATATCCCCAAGTACACGTGGTGATATTATTGTAAATACCATTGAAGCAATCGAGAAGATAACAACAATAATTATTTTTGGTAAATCTGGTCTTAAGTAATTGATTAAGCGTTTTAATGTCCCTTTAAAGTTCTTTGCTTTTTGAACAGACATCGCCATTCCCATAGGTCCACCATGAGGTCTAGAACCACGGTTTTGTTGTTTTTTATCGTTACTCATGATCCATCTCCTCCTCTGTAATTTGACTGGATACAATTTCTTTGTATACGTCACATGATTGTAATAAGGATTTGTGTGTTCCTATTCCAACTATCTTACCTTCATCAAGAACAATAATTTGATCAGCATTACTAATTGTTGAAATTCTTTGAGCAACGATAAAAATAGTTGATTCTTTGATATGAGGGTGAAGTGCTTTTCGAAGTTCAAAATCAGTTGTGAAATCTAATGCTGAAAATGAATCATCAAAAATATATATTTTCGGGCGTTTAACAATAGCTCTTGCAATTGATAAACGTTGTTTTTGTCCACCAGAAAGGTTTGTACCTGATTGAGAAACTACTCTGTCTAACCCACCATCTTTTTCAGAAACAAATTCTTCTGCTTGCGCGATTTTTATCGCATCCATGATTTCATCATCTGTGGCATCTTCTTTTCCTAGATTCAAGTTATCACGAATAGACCCGCTAAACAGTGTCGCTGATTGAGGGATATATCCAATATGAGAACGCAAGCTTCTTTGCGTAATATCCTTGATATTTACATCATCAAGCAAGATTTCTCCAGATGTTAAATCATAGAATCTTGGGATTAGGTTTATCAATGTTGATTTCCCAGATCCTGTTCCTCCAACAATTGCAGTAATATTACCTGGTTTTGCAGTAAATGATACTTCACTTAATACAGGCATTTCTGCACCAGGATATTTAAACATAACATTTTTAAATGTGATAGCTCCAGTTGTTTCTGTTTGTTCTATAGCATCTTCTTTATCTTGAATAGTTTGTTCCTCATTAAGGACTTGGAAAATTCTTCTATAAGATGCTTGAGCACGAGGAAACATAACAAAGATCATTGACGCCATTACTAAACTAAACATAATTTGCATTGCGTATTGCAAGAAAGCAAATATAGATCCTATTTGCAAAGTTCCCTCATCCACTTTGATTGCTCCAAAATACACAATAGCAAGTGATGTAAAGTTCATAAT
Source organism: uncultured Methanosarcinales archaeon (assembly GCA_964517565.1). GTDB lineage: Archaea > Nanobdellota > Nanobdellia > Woesearchaeales > SKGA01 > SKGA01. The sequence goes on along the minus strand of CAZFEG010000001.1, from coordinate 49,736 downwards.
AATCATCATTACTGGCATAATAGATGTCATAATTCGATTCACGCGTTTAGCAATAGTAATATGATTTAGATTTGCTTCACTGAAACGCTCTTTTTCACGTTTAAATCTATTGAAAGCACGAACCACGCGAACTCCAATCAAGTTTTCACGAAATACAAGGTTAACTGCATCTAAGCGCTCTTGAAGTTTTTTAAATAGAGGTAGCGCTACAAAAGCGACAACTATTATTGTAAACACTAATACTGGTATCGAATACCAAAAGATAAAAGATAACTCAGTACTTTGCATACGAGCCTTAAGAATTCCACCAATTAGCATTAGCGGTGCCATTACCATTAGACGTAACATCGTATACGTAAAATTTTGAACTTGAATAATATCATTTGTGTTTCTTGTAATAAGTGTAGATGCACCAAATTTATTATATTCTTGAGATGAAAAGTTTGAAACTTTTTGAAATACCCAAAAACGTAATTTAGTACCCACACTTACAGCTATTTTTGCAGCAAAGAATGATGCAAAAATACTTGCAACGATGCTTGCTAATGAGATTAACAGCATCAGTCCACCTTTTCCATAAATATATGGCAAGTCTTTATTGAAGATACCAATATCAATAATATCAGCAGTGTATGATGGTAATTCTAATTGAGAATATACTTGTGCTGATACAAGTAAAATAATCAAGAGAACGGTAAATCGTTCTCTTGTAGTTAATAATTTATAAGCCTTTTTCATTTTTCTTCTCCTAACTCTTGAAAGTATTTAATAATATCATCGAGAATTGAAATAAAGTCCTTACTTTTTTCTTCTCCAAGATAATTCGATAATTCGATGAACCTTTCTGTAATAATTCGAAAAGATTCCTCTAAAACTTTTTTTCCTGTTTTTGAAATTTCAATTAACGTTACCCTTCCATCTAGTGGATCATTCACACGAGAAATATATTCTTTTTTCTCAAGTGCATTAACTGTTTGAGAGATTGTTGGATGGCTTACATTCAACATCGTCTTTAATGTCTTTACATTAATGCTTACACCTTTTTTATGTTTCATCATTGAAGTAATGCGCATAATTCTTGTCTCCAATTCTGTTAAAGAAGGTAGAGTATATGAATGCTTTTTTAGTTTTGTCAACTCATGAAGTTGATTCCAAATAATAATTCCATTATGTTCTTTCATATGTCACCTCATTTTCTATTTAGGTAAGTTCGTTACATATTTTATAATATTCTCATTATAAATGCAACTATAATGAATTAAATCTTTTTATATTCCATTTGCTCCAATAAAAAAGACATATCCAAAATCGCAATATATCTCATTAATTCCACTTCTGTTAATGTCTTTTTTAATTATTAAGAAATTTACTTGTCGGTATGTGGATGACCTACCATTGTAGATTGAGGTCTCTTTCGAACTCCACTAGGATGGCCCATTCCAGACGTTGGCATCATATCTTTCATATTCCTAGTTTCAAAAACAACATCGAATATCTTGTTAAAGCTATCAATGATTTGATCCTTTGCATTTTCAATATTGATGTCTTTAACAAAGTCTTGTAATTTCCCAACTTTATAGCCTTTTGGCCAACAATCTTTGATAAATTTATAGTTTGATATATCCGTTGTTACATCAACTGATAATCCTTGATATGCAACGCCTTTTCTTTCTTTAATACCTATAAAACATATTTTTGTGTTATTAACAAATACACCAGGATAACCATTGACTTGAGAAGGAGTTAGGTTGTATTTGCTCACAGTATCATTAATTACTGCTTCAAGTATACTCAGATATTCATCACTTCTAATATTGAAATTTTTTAGTTTCAAAATAGGATATACCACTATTTGTCCTGGTCCGTTATATGTAATCCCTCCACAACGATCAGTTTTAGATAATTCTATTCCTTGATTTGTGATTTCTTCTTCACTTATAAGTAAATCTGTTGTATCAAAGTCTACTCCTGTTGTAAAAACCGGTGTATGTTCCAACACTAATAAAACGCCATCATACTTACCTGCATTTACCGCAGCAAACATTTGATGTTGCAACATTGCTGCTTCTTTAAAAGAAAGTTGTTTCTCAATTTTCACTACTTTACAATTCATAAACTCACCCTTTTCCATTATTTTTATAAATCTACATTTTCAATTATACAATAACCAACAAAAACTATCAATAGTGTAAAATATTGGTTATCTACACTACTTAGAATTACGTTAAAATCAAACAATCAATACTGGATATAATACATTATATATGTTTTTTGCTCATTTATTCACTTACTTCTATTTCAATAATATATCTTCAATTGATGGTTTACTTGAATACATTTGAAGAACTAAGAACCCAGCGATTGCAGCGCTCATAGTTGTAAAATAGATATTCTTAAATCCACCATTTAGTGTTTCTTGAAAAGTGTCTTCAACATTAAGCGCATTATTATCAATATCATTCAAATAATTAGAAACACCAGCATTGAACTGAACACTTACATCTGTTTTAAAAGCAATCATTTGTGTCCTGAGTGTTTGTATCTCTTGAATTGATGACTCCAATTCTGCTTTTTGTCCTATATATGAAGTAATAAGTTCTTCCAATTCCACTAATGTTGTAAATCCTTCTAAAGACTCTAAAGTCATTGGCATCAACCCACTTAATGTTGATGGTTGGAGCAAATCTAATATCTCACTACCATCAAATGCAGTGCTAGGAAGTGCTTCGAGTTCAGTCTGAATTGATGAAAGCGTCATAATAGTCATATTAATACCAAATAATCCAGAATTCATTCCAGTAATAGCTTCTTCCAAACCATTAATTCCTGATTGAACACCGTTTTCAATATTCATAGTAACAATTGGAATAAAGGAATCAAAGATTGCAGTATAGAATGTTTTGGTATTGTCTGAAATCGTTGTAATGTCTGAACCTTTAATTAACCCAATAATTTCTGGATCAAGAGATCCATCTGATGTTGTAGATGGTTGTGTTAATGGAATCAAAGTTTCTCCAGAAAATTCAGGAAATGTAAAATCGGCAAATTTTTCCGCAAAACGAGAATCTTCTTGTAGTTCTGTAAAAGCTGTATTAATTTCTTCTGAATAGATAATTGCAGGAATTGTTAAGTTTTCTGGTAAAGCACTTGCTACATTACTCTGTGTTTGCATTCCAGCACTTGCAATAAAAGCAATCATAATTGAAGGAGCTATTGTAGTCCCTAAAGAGCGAATTAAAGAGAGTGTTGCTAATGCAGAGTTGGACTCTTCTTGTTTTGTATTTTCTAGCATCATGTAGTTAAGTGGAGTTCCTAGTGAGAATCCCATACCTAACCCCATTAGTATTAGACTTACAATAACTGTAAATATACTTGGAAAAGGAACGACAACAAATATTAAAAATATCGCTGCAAGCGCAGACACAGAGAATCCAAATCCAAGAATAGGTTTAACTCCAAACTTATCGATTAAACGTCCAGACAATGGAGCTCCAATACCGGCGAAGACTCCAAGTACAATTACAAAGTATCCACCACTTCCAGAAGCAATTCCAATATTAATTTCCGCAAATTGTGGAACAAAGATAATCCCCATCAAAATAATACCTGAAATAAAAGATAAAATTAACGTAATTACAATTGCTCGTTCATTAAAATACGAAAGGTTTATAACTGGATCTTCTGCTTTCTGTTCAATGAACAAAAATAGCGGGAAAATCACAATAGAAACTATTAGGAATGCGTATACTTTCACATTGGCAAATGAATTCCAAAAATCAAGGAAATTGATATTTTTAAGCCCATATAATAATGATAATATCATAATTGTTAAAACAAAAATTCCAGCAAAATCAATCTTTTTCACATCTTCATGTTTATTATTTGGAAGAACTATAAATCCTGCTATTAGAATAAATATTGTTATTGGTATATTGATAAAAAAGATATAACACCAATTAGATTGCCCAGATATATCAAGTATAAAACTTCCTGCTGAGGCCCCAAAAATATTAGCAATACCATAAACTCCTCCAACTAAACCAAGTGCAACTCCTCTTTTTTCTTTTGGAAACGTTGTTCCAAATTCCGCAGTTGCAACTGGAATGATTCCTCCTCCACCAATCGCTTGTATAGCTCGTGAGACAAGCAACATAGTGAAGCTTCCTGTAAACTGGCTTAAGCCAGTTAATAAAGACCCAGCACCAAATAAGAAAATGCTTATTAAAAATATGTATTTTCGACCGTACTTATCTGCTATTTTACCCATGATTGGTATACTAGCAGCATAAGCCAATGTATAAATAGTTATCATCCATATACCAAGCTGAGAATCTACACCCATATCGTTTTGGATGATTGTTCTTGCTGGTGTAACAATTCCAGTATCAATAGCACCCATAAATATACCAGCAAGATAAATAATCATAATTAATATCAAGTTCGAATGTTTTTGTTTGTTATTCATATGTGATTTCTCCTTAGATTCAATTTGTTTCGATTGCATTTCTAACGTTAACGGTCATTTTTTGTAATACTTCCTTAAATATCTTAAATTCTTCTTCAGAAACATCTTTCATTACTGATTTGTGCCATTCATCTAACACTTCACGACTTTTTGCGAAGGTTTTACGACCTATTTTAGAAAGACATATTAAATTTTTACGACGATTGCTTATATCTTCATACTTGTCGACATATTTTTTTAAATACAATTTATGAATAGTTTTTGAAATACTACCCTTATCAACCGCAAAATGATCAGCAATTTCATCTTGACTAACTCCTTCTTTTTGAAAGAGGTACATAAGTATGTAATGTTCAGCGGAAGTAATTTTCAAGTCGGAAGAACTACGATTTACAAAAATATTACTATAACGAAAAATTGTTGACATATCATTTAAAAACATTTCATCACTCCTTTATAGTTGCACTTGCAACAGTTGTAACATCAACAATTATATTACAATTTATTTTATTATGCAAGAAAAAAAATATTGACAGTTTCTGTCGGCTATCGTATAATGAAATTGACAGTTTTTTTCGTCGGTTATAAGAAATGAGGGAAATTATGTTAAATGAATTTCAAAACATCGATAGTAGTAACGAAAAAATTGATAGAATAATTAATTCAGCTTTAAAAATATTTAGTGAAAACAATTTCGATAAGGCTTCAACAAATCTAGTAATCCAAGATGCCGGGATTTCTAGAGGGTTGTTATATCATTATTTTAAAGATAAACAACAGTTATTCGATTTTCTTTTAGAATTTACGTATGATGTTATTTCAGTACATATGTCAAATGATATTGATTGGGATTCCAATGATTTATTTGAAAGATTCAGTCAAATAATGAGAGTGAAGTTAGAAACTCACGACAAATACCCTTACATCTTCGATTTCTTTGACAGATGCGGTAGGAAAAAAGGGTTACAAGATTTTTCAAAATTAAAAACCGAAGGTATGCACAGTATTAAATCAGATTTTTACAAGACAAGTATTGATTACACAAAATTCAAGGATGGTATTGATGTTGAGAAGGTAGTTTCTGTATCCAGATATGTAGTTACAGGAATTTTAACCAAAGAATTCAGTATTGGGAAAATCACAAACAAACAGGTGAATACCGATGAAATTATGTCCAAAATTGATGATTATCTAGATTTTCTTAGAGAACAATTCTATAAATAAAAATATTTAAAAGTCTTTTCAAGTCATTAAAATATGACGATGTATTATAGAAAACTTAAAGAGTAATTAACTATTTAAATTAATCTTTAGCACCTCAAAAATACTAATTTGAAAAGACTTTTTATATAAAACAATTCTACAATTATTCAAAAAATAAAAAAAGGGAGAAAAGAAAAATGAAAAAATTTATTTTATTATTTGTAAGTTTTGTACTTGTATTTGCTTTAGCCGCATGTAATCCGTCTAACAATGAAGAAGCTGATACAACTAGTCCAGTTATCACAGTGGTAACTGCATTAGAAACAACGTTTGATCAAGGTGATTCTGAACCTGTATGGGGATCATACTTCACTATTTCTGATGACGTTGATGGTACTATTTATGTAACTAACTCAATGTTAACTGAAAATGTAGACATGAGCACTCCAGGTGAATATACAGTAAGTGTAACTGTATCAGATGAAGCCGAAAATGAAGCAACAAAATCTATAACAATAACAATCGAAGAAGTTATTGTTGCACCTACTGGAGATTTAATTGCTATTTATGAAGGTGTCGCACCAAAAGGTATGACTGAAGCCGGAACATTCGTAACAATTAATTTCTATGATAATATGACATTTGATTTATGGACAGCCAGTTTACGTGGTACTGGACCATATGAAATCAATGATGGTGTAATAACACTTTCATACACAGAAGAACATCCTGATGGTGGTGACTGGGTACTTACTGGTACAATCACTACAACAGATGTTACTGATCCAACTACAGTTCTTGTAATTGATCCTGTAGAATATTCAATCAATATGGGTGGTGGAGCTATCGTAATGGATGTTGGTACAACTACTCTTGAATTCGTCAATGGTTGTAAAGCTGAAATAACTTTGGTTGAAGGAACTCAAACAACATTTACTGTTGGAGACGAAGAACCTGATTGGACTACTTATTTCACAATCACAGATGAAATAGATGGAGATATCCCTGTCACTGAAGAAATGATTATGGATGGAGTAGATTTAACAGTTCTTGGAGCTGAAATGGGAGTTATAAAAATTACTGTAGTAAATAGTAGTGGAAATTCAACTACATCTACAATTATGATATTTATTAATGATCCAGTTTTAGTTGCTAAGTATGAAGGAACTGCACCACTAGGTATGACTTCAGCTGGTACATTTGTAACAATTAATTTCTATGATAATATGACATTCGATTTATGGACAGGCAGCTTACGCGGTAGTGGTCCTTATGATATCACTGATGGTGTACTGTCACTTACATATACAGAAGAACATCCTGATGGTGGTGACTGGGTACTTACAGGTACAATCACTACAACAGATGTTACTGATTTAACTACAGTTATCGTAATTGATCCTGTAGAATATTCAATCAATATGGGTTCAGGGCCTATCGTAATGGATGTTGGTACTACTACTTTTGAAAAAGTTGTTGGCTGCAAAGCTGTAATAACAAAAGTTGAAGGAACTCAAACATCATTTACTGTTGGAGAAGAGGAACCTGATTGGACAACTTATTTCACAATCTCTGATCAAATAGATGGAGATATCCCTGTAACTCTAGATATGATTACTGATAATGTTGATTTATCAGTTGCTGGTTCTGGTATGGGAACAATCACTATAAATGTAGTAAATAGCAGTGGAAACGCTACTACAACTACAATTATGATATTTATTGATGCACCAGTTTTACTTTATTCTTACCAAGCAATTTCAACTTCCGAAGAACCTATGATGGCAGGCGCAGTAGTTAAAGTGTTTATATTTGATAATAATACATTTGAACTTTATGCAAATGATACTTTACGTGGTGCTGGTAGTTTTGAACTTGTAGGACAAACAATGACATTCACTTATGAAGAACCAATGCAAGATTTCGAAGGGAATTTATTACCTACTATAGAAGCTACAATAGATACAGATACTTTAGAAGCAGAAACAATGATTACTACTACTTCTACTAATGTTTATATCTCTATGGGCCCTACATTTGGTGTTTTAGCAGATTATGGAGTAATCACTCTTAAAAGAGAAGCTTTATTTACTTACGAAGCAGTTTCAGTAACTGATGAAGAAGCTACTACTGGAATTAACGTACAAATTCAATTATTTGATGGTAATGTATTTAATATTTACACAGATGAAGAATTAAAAGGTGTAGGAACTTATGAATTAGTAGATCAAACGATTACATTTACATATGTTACACCAATGTACGACTTTGATGGCGTTACATTGTTACCTACTATCGTAGGAACAATTGATACAACAGTGTTAGAAGAATCAACAATTATATCAACAACTGAAACTTGGATTTACCTTCCAATGGGACCAATGTTTGGTATGGTCGTAAATTATGGAGCATTTGATTTCGCTGCACAACCTGAACCAATAGAATAATAAAAAAATAAAGGAGATTTATAAAAAAAATGAAAAAACATGCAGAAGCAACACCAGTAAAAGAAGAAATGCAAGATGCATCAAATTTCTTTAAATGGTCATTTGAAACAAGAGCTAAAAACGTAATGGCAATTTATAATAAAGAAGATATTTCAAGAGACAGATTATTTTTAAACTTTACATCACACAACCCAGCCTTAATTACAAATGGTCCTGGTGGATTAAACGGTTCAATAAAAGGTATAGGTTATGTACCTAAGCCTGAATACCTAGAAGAAATTTTCGAAAAATATATGGAACATATTAACTCTTATGATGGTGATGACGAAGCGTATAGCCAAAGAGGTTTGGCTTTACTTGTTAAAGAATTATACAATGATGATGTTAGACATAGAATTGATTTTTCTTTACTCACTACCCTAGAAATGGCAAAAAATCACACATGGGAAAATGTACAGGCTAATAACGAAGCCACTTATATTTTCTATCAACCACCAGTAATTTCTTATGAATTACGCGGGAAAGTAGAAATAGATGATGATGGTATTTACAAAAAATTTGTAAATGCACAACACGATGTATACCATGCACCAAATATAGAACGATGGGTTACAAGACCAGCATTAGTTTTCCATATTGAAGAAGTGTATAATAACTCCGTTTCTAAACAAGGTTTTGGGAAACAAATGAAGTATCCATATTAAAAATTAGTAAGCTAACTATTTAAGCAAAGAAAGGATAAAATAATATGAAAAATAATCGTTTCTTATTGCTTTTAATAATCGTTTTAATGTCTATAGTTATGAGTTCATGTGGTGAAAAAGAGGATAGTGTAACTAGAGACGACGAAGCCTTACACGTAGGATATATTTCAACTGGATTTCCAGCAGTGTTTATGCCTTGGCTTTCAAACCAAGGCATAGCAACTGAATTATCAAGCATGATCTTTTCGACTTTGTTCGCATATGATAGTGATAACGATGTGTTTGATCCATTATTAGGAGACTCATGGGAATACTTAGTTGATCCTACAGAGGTACCGGAAGACCAAGATTATTTAGCAGTAAAAATAAATTTAAACAAAGAAGCAACATGGAGTGATGGAACACCAGTAACACCTGAAGATGTCTATTTTTCATTTGATTTAGCATCTGACTTTAGTCGATCATCTCATGCTGGAACTCTAGCATGGACTGGAGATTTAATGCATGATTACAATAGTGATTATTCAGGTGAGCTTATTAGACAAGGTATTTTCACAAAGGATCATCCTGGAGATTACACATTTACTGATGAAGATGATCATGTTGTCTATTTACATGTGAAAAAAGTATTGGGTGGTATCACGCCTTTGTTTACTACTATTTTGATATTACCAGAACACCAATATAATATTATTTCACATGTAAACAAACTCAACTCAACAAACCCAACTTCTGCACAATCTACCCTTTACAATAACCCTATGGGTAGTGGACCATTTACATTAGATGTAGACAACTCAGGTCCAGGTGTAATCATCCTTAATCGAAGAGATGACTACCACTTAAAAGACGATAATGGGGATATTTTATACAAAGTAGAAAGCATTAAGTTTATCAACTACCTTGATGAAATAGTTGCAATCAACGCTCTTCAAGAAGGAGACATTGATGTTATTGATAATTCAATAAGCAATATCTATATTGACACATTAAATGCTGTAAAAAATGTAGAAGTGGATTCTTCAGTTAATGATTTTGTTTCAACACTATGTATAAATCTAAATGTTCCTGAAGAATACAGTACACCTCAAAGAGAATTATTAAAAGATCCTATTCTAAGAGAAGCTATTATGCTAGCTTTAGACCAAGATTATTTAATAACACAATCTCTTGATGGAGAAGGTTCAAGTGTTCGTGGAGGATTATTCACAGAAAATAGTATTTACGTAAATGATTCAATTTCAATGGATGATCACGATTTAGACAAAGCAAACCAAATACTTGAAGACGCTGGATATACTTTTGAAGCAGGTAGTAAGTTTAGAAGTAAAGATGGAGTACTACTTGATTATAAAATTACTGGTAGTCCAGGTGTAAAAACTACAATTAATTACATTCAAGTTCTTTTTGAACAAATTGGAATTAAAATAGAATATCATGAGGGTGGTACTAATCCTACAAAAGATTACTTCTATATTGGTAATTTTGATATGACAATTCAAAATGTTGTATTCTCAATGGTAAATGTAGATATGATGTTTAGAGCCCAATTTGTTACAATCGGTTATTCATCAAACTATGGAAGATTAGTTGATGAATCATTTGAAGCAAAAATAAACGAAATGAGAACAACGTTAGATAGAACAAGAAAAATTGAACTTATTTTTGAAATTCAGGAAGATCTCGACAGCATGAATTATAAGATACCATTATATACAGCAAATACATCCTCGGCATATAGAACTGATATTTTCAGTGGATGGGTTCACGTTGATAATGTGTTGATTTTCAATTCGGATTCATTACAAAATCTGACATTAAATTCTAAATAAAAATGAAATTTGATTATGTAATAAAACGTATTTCACACACTATTTTAATATTTCTTGCTGTTGTCACAATAAATTTCTTCATTCCAAGAATTGGTAACGACGATCCTGCGTCAAGATATTACCCACCACAGATTGGTACTATGACAGATGAAGAATATGATGAAATTAAAGCTCTAACTAGGGAGCAATATGGATTTGATAAATCCCCAGTTGAGCAGTATCTTATCTATGTCAAAAATCTACTTTCTGGAGACTTAGGGAATTCATTCCAACCAGGAAGACCTAAAGTAATGAAGTTAATAACTGAAAGGCTCCCTTGGACGCTAGTTTTATCATTATCTACAATGATGATTTCTTCCATTGTAGGAATTATGTATGGAACCTTTGCGGCAAAGAAAAGAGGAAGGCTACCTGATACTTTACTACTAGCTTCTTCTACTTTGCTGACAGCACTTCCCGCATTCATTATCGCATTAATTTTATCCATGATTATTGGATTTGAATTAGAATGGTTACCAGGGTATGCTGATCCATCTATGATGACTGCATTCGATTGGTCTTTTGAACAAATATTAAATGTAATTAGAAATGCTACACTACCAGTTATCAGTATGAGTATTGGTGGAATAGTTGGTTATGCAGTTAGTACAAGAAATAGTGTAATAGTTGTTTCTTCTGATGATTATATCCTTACTGCAAGAGCAAAAGGATTATCAAACGGAAGAATATTATATAGACACACATTAACAAATGCTTTATTGCCAATTGTTACAAGATTTATGATGGGACTAAGTGCCCTTATAGGGGGAGCTGTAGTTATTGAAAAAGTATTTAACTGGAATGGTATGGGAACACTATTCATTAATGCTAATCTTCAAAATGATTACCCATTAATGATGGGAGTAATGTTATTCTTATCTTCTATAGCACTATTAGCTAACTTAACAGCTGATTTATTATACTTTGTTCTAGACCCTCGAATAATGGATGGTGGTAGACGATGAATAATACAATGACCAAAAAAATACTAAATCCTATCATAAATTTCCTTCAAACGATTGGTGGGATTATCAAGAAAACCTGGAACCATAAAAAGGGTCGTATTGGACTAATATTAGTAGTTTTACTCGCATTAACTGCGATATTTGCACCATTAATAGCACCGTATGATCCATATGATGTTCTTCAACGTGGTGAACGTGGAGTAGGTCCGTCATTAGATCATTTACTAGGTACAACATCATTTGGACAAGATATCTTTAGTATGCTTGTCTATGGCGCAAGAGTATCAATGACGATTGGTATTATAACTGCAATACTCATTTCCTTTACTGGAGCTATTATTGGTATCGCAGCTGGTTATTTAGGAAAATTGCCAGATGCAGTTATCATGCGTATAGTAGATGTTATGCTTGTAATACCAACATTGCCAATTACAATCGTTTTAACAAATCTATTTGGGAAAAGCTATCCAATGCTTATATTTATCTTTACATTATTTGGATGGGCCGGGTTATCACGTGTTGTAAGATCACAAGTACTTACAATTAAAAATACTAACTATGTAAAAAGTGCTGAGTTATTTGGTGGATCTAAATGGTATATTATGACAAAACATATATTACCAGGTGTATCAAATCAATTAATTATGAATACAGCTATGACAGCTGCAGGGGTAATGATTGCTGAAGCTGGACTGAGTTTCTTAGGTCTAGGAAATACTGAATTTATCAGTTGGGGGAAAATGCTTGCTGATGCACAATCTAGTGGTGCTTTTATACTTGGATACTGGTGGTGGATTCTAGCACCTGCTCTTGGAATCTTTCTTTCAGTAAGTTCGTATATGCTCATTGGATTTAGTTTAGAAGAAATTTTTAATCCAAGAATGAGCTCAAATTCAAGTCAATTCAAAGTACTAAAAACTCTCAGTGGTAAATACATCCAAGAATTATTTGATGAGATGGAAACTATTGATAATCAGGGTGGTGAACACAATGACTGATAAAATACTAAAAATAAGATCTTTAAAAGTTATATTTCCAACTGAAAGAGGAATTGTAAAAGCGGTTGAAGGTATTGATTTTGATGTTTATAAGGGAGAATGTGTAGCAATCGTAGGTGAAAGTGGATGCGGTAAAAGTGTTTCATCACTTGCATTTATGAGATTACTTCAAACGCCACCTGCAATTGTTGATACAAAGGTCCATGAATTTGATGGAGTAGACATACGTAATTATTCAGATAAACAAATGAAAAATATCCTTGGAACTAAAATGACAATGATATTTCAAGATGCTTTAAGTGCATTAAATCCGGTTATAAAAGTTGGAAAACAGATAGATGAAATCTATATTAAAAAACTTGGATATTCAAAAAGCGAAGCTAAAATTGCATCAATTGAAATTTTACGTTTAGTTGGTGTTCCAAGTCCAGAAAAAAGATACAATGATTATCCCCACCAATTATCTGGTGGAATGCGTCAAAGAGCACTAATTGGGATGTCTTTCGCAAGTGATCCTAAATTGATGATTGCTGATGAACCTACCACTGCTCTTGATGTAACAATTGAAGCTCAAATTCTTCAACTACTTAAAGACTTACAAAAGAAAAACGATATGGCATTAGTATTAATTACTCATGATTTGTCTGTTGTAAGAAGAGTCGCGGATAGAGTATATGTCATGTATTGTGGGAAAATCGTTGAAGAAGGTCCAACAAAAGATGTATTTAGGAATCCAAAACACCCATATACACTAGGTCTCATAAATTCAATGCCAAAAATAGGGACAGAAAAACAAGAATTCACACAAATTCCTGACAATGTTCCTCATCCACTGCATAAACCTGATGGTTGTTATTTTAGACCTAGATGTTCAAATACAGATGTAACTATATGTAAGAATTGTATGTCGCCGCTAGTTGATTTAGGCGGGGGACAACGTGTTAGATGTTGGAATCCATTAAAGAATAAAGTAGGTGGAGATAAATGACATATGATGATACTAAAAAAGAAGTCATACTTGAAATAGAAAACTTAGATGTAGATTTCCCAGTTGCCAAAAGCATATTAAAAAGAAAAAGAGAATATGTGAGTGCAGTCAAAAACGTCTCACTCAAAATTGAAAAAGGGAACTGTGTTGCAATCGTTGGAGAATCAGGTTGTGGTAAAACAACCCTAGCAAATACAATGATAGGCCTAGTTTCTCCAACACAAGGTACTGTAAAATACAGAGGAAAAGATATTTATAAAGTATCAAAATCAGAATACAAAGAAATTAGAACTAGAATGCAATTAATATTCCAAGATCCATATTCTTCAATGAATCCAAGATTTACTGTTAGAGATATTATTGCTGAGCCATATAAAATAAGAAAAAATATTGATGAATCACAGATAGATTTTCATGTAATTCGCTTATTAGAAACAGTTGGATTAGACAAAGCAGATATGGACCGCCATATCTACAATTTTAGTGGTGGACAAAGACAAAGAATTGCCATTGCAAGAGCTATTGCTCTAAATCCAGAATTTCTAATATGTGATGAACCAGTTTCAGCACTTGATGTATCTATTCATGCTCAAATTCTTAATTTATTAATTGATTTGCAAAAAGAATTGAATTTAACTTATTTATTCATTTCTCACAACCTAGCAGTTATAAGGAATATCAGTAATTATGTAGCAGTAATGTATTTAGGGGAGATAGTAGAATATGGTGAAGTTGATGATATCTTTAATAATCCAATACACCCATATACAAAAGCACTACTAAGTACAGTCAAAGATACAGATCCAATCATTTTAGACGGTGAGATTGCATCACCAATTAATCCGCCAAGTGGATGTAGGTTTAGCACTAGATGTTATAATGTTATACCTTCTTGTCATGAAATACATCCAACACTTCTGGAAATTGAAAAAGGCCATTTTGCTGCATGTAATTTGGTTAAGCCTAAGTTATAATTATTTCCCCATCTCTTAACAAAATAACAGGATGGGTATAAGACACTAAGATGGGTGGGGATATATTTAAATGAATGCATATAAAATTCTAAAAGGAAACCTAACAAAAACAATGGGTTGCACTGATATTGGTGTAGTAGGGTTTATCGCTTCAATTGGAGCATACGTTTTACGTAACTCAAAAATCAAAAGTGTCAAACTTACTATGAGTGAAGAATTATATAAAAACAGTGTTAATGTTGGTGTTCCCGGATTACACAAAAGCGGCTTAGATAAAGCATTAGCATTAGGTTTATTACTTAAAAATCCAAAAAACAAATTATCGGTATTTGAAAGTGTAACAAATGATGACATTGATAAGATAGATGAGTTACTATCTAACACTGATGTGCAAATTAATTATCAAAAATTTGAAAATACTGTTCTTTATGAAAAATTACATCTTACATCTTTCACTGGTGATGAAGTGATAATTATTATTGAAGATTTATATGACAATGTTGTTAGTGTTAAAAGAAACGGCGTTAAATTGTCTGAGTTTGAAAAAGATGCATTAATTGAAAATGTAAACAAATATAAAATCGAAAATTATGATGAAATCCTTGATTATGTTGAAGAAGCAAGTTTTGATGAGCTTGAAGAATTGTTTCATATTGCCAAACTACAATATGAAAATGCTAGAGAAGAGATTATGAATCAAAAAGGTAATTATTTAGTTGAAAATTTACAAAAACATAGCAAAGATTGCATTTACGATCTTTCAAATTATTTAAGGAAACATATTGAAGTACCAGCATTAAAAAGAATGCGTGGAGACCTATTTACTGTTTATGGTGTTGCTGGAAGTGGTAATCTTGGTATCGGGACATTGGTAACTCCAATGTTTATTGCAGATGCCCTTGAATTAAGTGATTTGCTTCGAAGAAAATTAATTGTTTTATCATTCATGACAAGTGTATATGTTAAACAAGAAATGAGTGTTGTAACAGTTTTATGTGGAACAGGTCATGCAACCGGATGTAGTGCTGCTGCAGTCATAGCATATGCCAAAAATGCAACACGTGAAGAAGTAAAGGAGTCCATTAATGTATATTTATCTACCTCTATGGGCTTTGTATGTGATGGTGCTAAATTATCATGTACTGATAAAGTAGCTTTTGCTGCCATGAATGGAACAATCGCCGGCAAGAAAGTTATTGATCACAATTCCATATATGATGGGACAGGAATCAACAAGATTAGTGTAGATCAAACAATAACTAATCTTGGAAAACTAAATAATGAAATACTTAAATCGGCAAATAATGGAATCATTAAACTAATATAGTAAAATGGAGGCAAAAATGAAAATTATACATACTGAAAATGCACCAAAAGCCGTTGGTCCATATAGCCAAGGTATCATGGTAAAAGATACACTCTATGTTTCAGGACAAATACCTTATGATCCAAAGACATCAAAAGCAGCTGGAAATGATATAAAATCACAAACTCTTCAATCCTTAAGAAATGTTCTTGAAATAGTTTATGCAGCAGGGTTGGATAAAGAAAACATTATCAAATGTGGTGTATTCTTGAAAGACTTAGGAATGTTTAATGATATGAATGAAGTTTACGCCGACTTCTTTGGTGAACATAAACCTGCAAGATTTGCGGTCGAAGTAAAAAGATTACCATTAGATGTATTAGTGGAAATAGATGCAGTAGCAGTAAACGAATAGAAGGAAAACCAATATCCTAATTAAAATAAAATTTGACATAGGAGACAATGAAAAAAAGGTGCAATTTTTTATTTTGTCCATACAAAAAGACTATGATGTTTTAAATTTTATCATAGTCTTTTTTACTGCCTATTTTTAATGTAATACTGAAAATAGATATTTTTGTTAAGGTTATGGATCATTAAGAATTACTTATATATATTTACAATTGATTTATTTGTTTCTAATCCGATATCTGATAGTACTTTATACAGTGGTTTAAACATCCATAGTACTGTCAAAAATCCTGTTGTAGCCATGATCAACTCAAATGGAATATCTGAAATCAAATAAGGAATAAAATTCGGTATACCTGTTTGAATCATATTAAATGGAATAAACATCCATCCATAAATAAATCCAAATACCATTGCGAATAATGCTAGTTTAAGCTCATTTTTCGTTCTTCTTAATATTGTATGATAGCTAAGTGGTATAAGATACCACGACAACATCATTGGAACCATATAGAAAACATTAAATCCTCCCATATATAAACTATCTAAGAAAACATATGAAGTAATCATTATCATACTCTCTTTAAATGAAAACACGCTAACAAATAGGATAATCAATAAAACAGTTAATTGAACATTTGGTAAAAACATTAACAATTGTTCCTGAGTAAAAAGGATAGCAACAGATAATGCAATCATTAATAATCTTTTCGTTTCCATTAATTACCATCTCCTATTTCTGTGAATTCAAATGTAAATACATCACCATCATTTAATGATATCGAGTCTATTCCCATTGTTGAATATACATCGTTTTCATATATTCCAATATAATTGTCAGACCAATTAGTTTCTATTGTGTCTATTTTCATAATAACTCTACTTCCAAATAACACAGGATCACAATTATCATTTATGTTATATGAGTTATCTGCACACATCAAATTGAAGTCTCCATCTAATATTGAGAATAAAGTATCACTTTCTGTGAAACCGTATGTTTTATTAAATGTAGTATCTCCAATTTCATCAACAAGAATAATTGTTATTTCACCAAGTGTATCGTTTTTATTTAGTTGTGAAAATATTATTAAACTAGCCGTTGTAATTGCTATAACTATGATTGTAATTACTAGTTTCTTCAAATTTCTCACATCCTTGTTTTATTTGAAATTATATGGATTAACTGCTGAATATGTGTTTGAGTACACTTGATAAGCTACTAACGCTAAGAAAGCTTGCGGTGTACTAAAAGCTAAGTCTTCAGTTTGTTCATCATTCTTTTCCCAATCAAATGAACCAGTTTCAGTTTGAAAACTTAGTAAACTTGTTATTAAGTTCCCATCAGTTTTTGTATAATTTGGTCCAGTAGGATCAATCCCGTTTGCAAGTAATCCAAGAATTACTTGAGCAATGCTTGATGCATTTTCCGTTCCAGGATAAGTCGTATCTCCCCAAACTACCTCTCTTGTTAGTAATCCCCCACTTTCAAGTTGAGAAGTACTAATCCAAGAAATAAAATCATTTACTAAATCTTGAACACCAGGTTCATCAGTGTGATTGCTAAGTGCCATAATACTCACCGCTCCTGCATCTAATCCAAGATCATATGGAGTTGTTGTAGATAAGTCATCTAAAGCAGCAGATAAATATGTTGAATAATCAAACATATACGTATAACTATCTAATGCTAGTAATGCATATGCAGTTTGTCCATAAGGACCTACTGTTGCCATATAATTTAATTCTTCCATTAATGTATATGTGTTATATTCAACACATTTTAGTTTCACAATCGCCTTAAAATAATCATTTACAGAGGGTTCATCATCCAATACTACTAATGATTCAACTTCTGAATTTGTAACATAATGATTTACGTTATCTAGCAAATATAATGCTGCAATTACATTATAATCGATTATTTCATCATTCACATAATCACTTGCATAGTTGTCTAAAAATAAATTGATAGCGTTGTATACAGCTTCTTGAACAGGGTCCCACCATACAACCTCAAATGAGAATACGTCTTCATCATCAAATTCAATTGAATCTACTCCAGCACTTGCTGGTTCTCCATTCTCTGAAAGTTGAATAAATGCTCCTTCCATTGGAGTTAATCCATGCATAGACTTTAAATAAATTCCATAGTCTGTTTCATCATACTCGATTGCATAATTTGAATCCAACAGATCAAATAGACTTCCTTGAAAATCGTCATTAAATCCGATAGTCTTGATTCCTACAGAGTCATCCTCATAAACGAGATTCACTGTAATAACATTATCAAAGGTAAGTTGTTGTAATTCTTTGATTAGTCGTCTTAATGTTTCTTGCATTTCTTCAAGATTATTAGTTTCACCTGGTTCTATTTGAGAAGAAGTCATAATTGCAAATATTTCGTCTTCCAACTCATCAATTTGTTGTTGTCTTACTTCTAAATCTTCATCTTTTGCATTTAAATTACATCCAGCTAAAACTAATACAAGTAAAAACACAGATGCCATAGAGAATAGTTTTTTCATAAGTTCCTCCTTCTAAGTATTATGAAATAAAAAAAACCATCCTCCCGGATGATTAAACGTATAAATAACTAAAAAAATACCAAAGTTAAATAACGATATACTCATGACCCAGGAGTATTACAATTTATTAGATAGCTAGGTAGGTCTACCGGCTTGAATTCGTCCTACTATGCACCTTCCCGCTAAATAGCAGTGGTATTTTGCATTTCGTCCTTCGTACGGTTGCTGGGACAGCTTGAGATTTTAACTCAATTCCCTGTTATGTCTTACGACACCTAATATCTACTCTATAATTCTATGACTAAATAAAGCAGTTGTCAATGAAAAGAGACAACTATTTTCCAGTACTTCCAAATCCGCCATTTCTTACTTTAGTTACAACCTCTTCATCAGGGCTTACTAAATATTTTTGAAAGATTCCTTGAGCTACTCTTTCACCTTTTTTAAGGGTTGTAGTTTCCGTACCAAAATTATGTAAAGACACAAATATAGCACCATCATTGTCTTTATTACCATAATAGTCTTTATCTATTATCCCAACATTGTTTGGAATCGTTAAATGATAGTTTTTAGGTAAGCTAGATCTTGGATAAAGCATTAATACCTCATCATCTTGCATGTAAGCTTTTAATCCAGTAACACTAAGTTTAATTTCTCCAGGTTCAATTGTAACATCTTCAATAATTGCAATATCATATCCAGCACTATATATAGTGCTTCTTTTAGGTAATTTTATATCTAGATTCTCGTATCCTTTTGCTATTTTAAAACCTCTCACTGTGTCATCCCCTTAAGTAATTTTAAGACATAAAGTTCTCTTTCAGTCCAATGGTATTCACTACCATTATCAAATTTTATTTGGTTAACTCTTATTGCTTCATCTATTTCTACCCATCTAGGAACAAATCTTAGATTTTGCTCATATATATCTAAATCCTGTTCAAAATCTTCATCAAGCACAGAACAAAAATAATAAAATGATCTTAAAAAGAAATACTTTCTATCATCATAAATATCATTATACATTTGATCTACATATCCTAAGGGTTCATTTACGCTATTAACTTTTTTTCCTACTTCTTCTAACACTTCTCTTCTTAAAGCAATATGTCTGATTTCATGTTCATTAATCCCACCACCAGGAAACTTATACTCTTTAGATTCTTCTGAATATACAAGTAGTATCTTATTATTTTTTAATATTATTGCTCGTACACTATCACGATATATTATAGGCTGATGTCCAAGTAGTTTGTCTCTCTTATCAAATATCTTTAGTAATTTCATTTTAGAACCACAATCAGCGAAGTAGCTGAATCAAATCCATTCTTCTCAATATACATTTTTATTTTCTCAGCCTTTTTTTCAAAATATTCAAAATTATCCGACTCTTTTACGCTTTCCATAATTCGTTCCAGTGTTTTATATAACCATTCTATTTCTTCTTTAGAGTTTGTCTCTTTTTTAGGATAATTTAAATCCCAAGCATCTTTTATGGACAAAGCACTTTTTTCTTTTAATAATTTCAGTATCTGCTTACTAGTAAGAGTCTCATCGTGATAATTGCCTCTATCTCTATCAATTTCAGCTGCGAAATGGTGTAATAATAGATGGCTTTTTTGACGTTTATCAAGATTGTTATTTACCATCTCACAAAAAACAAGGGCACCTCCAGGTTTTAGTACTCTTTCCATTTCGGTTAAAGTAGCTTTAATATCTTCTAAATGGTGAATAGAATTTGATAAGCAAACATAATCAAAAGTATCATCTTCAAATTCCATACTGAGAGCATCCATATGAAAGAAGTTAATTCTCTCGTCTTTAAAATAGATTTTGCATCCTTCAATTGCTGATTCAATAAGATCGATTCCAATTATTTCAGAAAACTTATCTGTAAGCTGAGTTATGATTGTAATAAAGTTTCCATTACCCGTTCCGATATCAAGTATTTTAGAATTGTCTTTTTCATTGAATAATTCTGTTAATTTATTCATTGCAATCACCCTTAATATTATTCGATATTATATTATACCATAATGTAAAGGTTTACAATAGTGATTTTTGGCTAACTAACAACATTAAATAAAAAATAGTGAATAGATTCACCTTTCGGGCAAATTAATTTGCCCGAAAGGTGAATCTATTCACTATTTTTTATTTAATGTTGTTAGTTAGCCAAAAATCACTATTGTAAACCTTTACATTATGGTATAATATAATATCGAATAATATTAAGGGTGATTGCAATGAATAAATTAACAGAATTATTCAATGAAAAAGACAATTCTAAAATACTTGATATCGGAACGGGTAATGGAAACTTTATTACAATCATAACTCAGCTTACAGATAAGTTTTCTGAAATAATTGGAATCGATCTTATTGAATCAGCAATTGAAGGATGCAAAATCTATTTTAAAGACGAGAGAATTAACTTCTTTCATATGGATGCTCTCAGTATGGAATTTGAAGATGATACTTTTGATTATGTTTGCTTATCAAATTCTATTCACCATTTAGAAGATATTAAAGCTACTTTAACCGAAATGGAAAGAGTACTAAAACCTGGAGGTGCCCTTGTTTTTTGTGAGATGGTAAATAACAATCTTGATAAACGTCAAAAAAGCCATCTATTATTACACCATTTCGCAGCTGAAATTGATAGAGATAGAGGCAATTATCACGATGAGACTCTTACTAGTAAGCAGATACTGAAATTATTAAAAGAAAAAAGTGCTTTGTCCATAAAAGATGCTTGGGATTTAAATTATCCTAAAAAAGAGACAAACTCTAAAGAAGAAATAGAATGGTTATATAAAACACTGGAACGAATTATGGAAAGCGTAAAAGAGTCGGATAATTTTGAATATTTTGAAAAAAAGGCTGAGAAAATAAAAATGTATATTGAGAAGAATGGATTTGATTCAGCTACTTCGCTGATTGTGGTTCTAAAATGAAATTACTAAAGATATTTGATAAGAGAGACAAACTACTTGGACATCAGCCTATAATATATCGTGATAGTGTACGAGCAATAATATTAAAAAATAATAAGATACTACTTGTATATTCAGAAGAATCTAAAGAGTATAAGTTTCCTGGTGGTGGGATTAATGAACATGAAATCAGACATATTGCTTTAAGAAGAGAAGTGTTAGAAGAAGTAGGAAAAAAAGTTAATAGCGTAAATGAACCCTTAGGATATGTAGATCAAATGTATAATGATATTTATGATGATAGAAAGTATTTCTTTTTAAGATCATTTTATTATTTTTGTTCTGTGCTTGATGAAGATTTTGAACAGGATTTAGATATATATGAGCAAAATCTAAGATTTGTTCCTAGATGGGTAGAAATAGATGAAGCAATAAGAGTTAACCAAATAAAATTTGATAATGGTAGTGAATACCATTGGACTGAAAGAGAACTTTATGTCTTAAAATTACTTAAGGGGATGACACAGTGAGAGGTTTTAAAATAGCAAAAGGATACGAGAATCTAGATATAAAATTACCTAAAAGAAGCACTATATATAGTGCTGGATATGATATTGCAATTATTGAAGATGTTACAATTGAACCTGGAGAAATTAAACTTAGTGTTACTGGATTAAAAGCTTACATGCAAGATGATGAGGTATTAATGCTTTATCCAAGATCTAGCTTACCTAAAAACTATCATTTAACGATTCCAAACAATGTTGGGATAATAGATAAAGACTATTATGGTAATAAAGACAATGATGGTGCTATATTTGTGTCTTTACATAATTTTGGTACGGAAACTACAACCCTTAAAAAAGGTGAAAGAGTAGCTCAAGGAATCTTTCAAAAATATTTAGTAAGCCCTGATGAAGAGGTTGTAACTAAAGTAAGAAATGGCGGATTTGGAAGTACTGGAAAATAGTTGTCTCTTTTCATTGACAACTGCTTTATTTAGTCATAGAATTATAGAGTAGATATTAGGTGTCGTAAGACATAACAGGGAATTGAGTTAAAATCTCAAGCTGTCCCAGCAACCGTACGAAGGACGAAATGCAAAATACCACTGCTATTTAGCGGGAAGGTGCATAGTAGGACGAATTCAAGCCGGTAGACCTACCTAGCTATCTAATAAATTGTAATACTCCTGGGTCATGAGTATATCGTTATTTAACTTTGGTATTTTTTTAGTTATTTATACGTTTAATCATCCGGGAGGATGGTTTTTTTTATTTCATAATACTTAGAAGGAGGAACTTATGAAAAAACTATTCTCTATGGCATCTGTGTTTTTACTTGTATTAGTTTTAGCTGGATGTAATTTAAATGCAAAAGATGAAGATTTAGAAGTAAGACAACAACAAATTGATGAGTTGGAAGACGAAATATTTGCAATTATGACTTCTTCTCAAATAGAACCAGGTGAAACTAATAATCTTGAAGAAATGCAAGAAACATTAAGACGACTAATCAAAGAATTACAACAACTTACCTTTGATAATGTTATTACAGTGAATCTCGTTTATGAGGATGACTCTGTAGGAATCAAGACTATCGGATTTAATGACGATTTTCAAGGAAGTCTATTTGATCTGTTGGATTCAAATTATGCAATCGAGTATGATGAAACAGACTATGGAATTTATTTAAAGTCTATGCATGGATTAACTCCAATGGAAGGAGCATTTATTCAACTTTCAGAGAATGGAGAACCAGCAAGTGCTGGAGTAGATTCAATTGAATTTGATGATGAAGACGTATTCTCATTTGAGGTTGTATGGTGGGACCCTGTTCAAGAAGCTGTATACAACGCTATCAATTTATTTTTAGACAACTATGCAAGTGATTATGTGAATGATGAAATAATCGATTATAATGTAATTGCAGCATTATATTTGCTAGATAACGTAAATCATTATGTTACAAATTCAGAAGTTGAATCATTAGTAGTATTGGATGATGAACCCTCTGTAAATGATTATTTTAAGGCGATTGTGAAACTAAAATGTGTTGAATATAACACATATACATTAATGGAAGAATTAAATTATATGGCAACAGTAGGTCCTTATGGACAAACTGCATATGCATTACTAGCATTAGATAGTTATACGTATATGTTTGATTATTCAACATATTTATCTGCTGCTTTAGATGACTTATCTACAACAACTCCATATGATCTTGGATTAGATGCAGGAGCGGTGAGTATTATGGCACTTAGCAATCACACTGATGAACCTGGTGTTCAAGATTTAGTAAATGATTTTATTTCTTGGATTAGTACTTCTCAACTTGAAAGTGGGGGATTACTAACAAGAGAGGTAGTTTGGGGAGATACGACTTATCCTGGAACGGAAAATGCATCAAGCATTGCTCAAGTAATTCTTGGATTACTTGCAAACGGGATTGATCCTACTGGACCAAATTATACAAAAACTGATGGGAACTTAATAACAAGTTTACTAAGTTTTCAAACTGAAACTGGTTCATTTGATTGGGAAAAGAATGATGAACAAACTGAAGACTTAGCTTTTAGTACACCGCAAGCTTTCTTAGCGTTAGTAGCTTATCAAGTGTACTCAAACACATATTCAGCAGTTAATCCATATAATTTCAAATAAAACAAGGATGTGAGAAATTTGAAGAAACTAGTAATTACAATCATAGTTATAGCAATTACAACGGCTAGTTTAATAATATTTTCACAACTAAATAAAAACGATACACTTGGTGAAATAACAATTATTCTTGTTGATGAAATTGGAGATACTACATTTAATAAAACATACGGTTTCACAGAAAGTGATACTTTATTCTCAATATTAGATGGAGACTTCAATTTGATGTGTGCAGATAACTCATATAACATAAATGATAATTGTGATCCTGTGTTATTTGGAAGTAGAGTTATTATGAAAATAGACACAATAGAAACTAATTGGTCTGACAATTATATTGGAATATATGAAAACGATGTATATTCAACAATGGGAATAGACTCGATATCATTAAATGATGGTGATGTATTTACATTTGAATTCACAGAAATAGGAGATGGTAATTAATGGAAACGAAAAGATTATTAATGATTGCATTATCTGTTGCTATCCTTTTTACTCAGGAACAATTGTTAATGTTTTTACCAAATGTTCAATTAACTGTTTTATTGATTATCCTATTTGTTAGCGTGTTTTCATTTAAAGAGAGTATGATAATGATTACTTCATATGTTTTCTTAGATAGTTTATATATGGGAGGATTTAATGTTTTCTATATGGTTCCAATGATGTTGTCGTGGTATCTTATACCACTTAGCTATCATACAATATTAAGAAGAACGAAAAATGAGCTTAAACTAGCATTATTCGCAATGGTATTTGGATTTATTTATGGATGGATGTTTATTCCATTTAATATGATTCAAACAGGTATACCGAATTTTATTCCTTATTTGATTTCAGATATTCCATTTGAGTTGATCATGGCTACAACAGGATTTTTGACAGTACTATGGATGTTTAAACCACTGTATAAAGTACTATCAGATATCGGATTAGAAACAAATAAATCAATTGTAAATATATATAAGTAATTCTTAATGATCCATAACCTTAACAAAAATATCTATTTTCAGTATTACATTAAAAATAGGCAGTAAAAAAGACTATGATAAAATTTAAAACATCATAGTCTTTTTGTATGGACAAAATAAAAAATTGCACCTTTTTTTCATTGTCTCCTATGTCAAATTTTATTTTAATTAGGATATTGGTTTTCCTTCTATTCGTTTACTGCTACTGCATCTATTTCCACTAATACATCTAATGGTAATCTTTTTACTTCGACCGCAAATCTTGCAGGTTTATGTTCACCAAAGAAGTCGGCGTAAACTTCATTCATATCATTAAACATTCCTAAGTCTTTCAAGAATACACCACATTTGATAATGTTTTCTTTATCCAACCCTGCTGCATAAACTATTTCAAGAACATTTCTTAAGGATTGAAGAGTTTGTGATTTTATATCATTTCCAGCTGCTTTTGATGTCTTTGGATCATAAGGTATTTGTCCTGAAACATAGAGTGTATCTTTTACCATGATACCTTGGCTATATGGACCAACGGCTTTTGGTGCATTTTCAGTATGTATAATTTTCATTTTTGCCTCCATTTTACTATATTAGTTTAATGATTCCATTATTTGCCGATTTAAGTATTTCATTATTTAGTTTTCCAAGATTAGTTATTGTTTGATCTACACTAATCTTGTTGATTCCTGTCCCATCATATATGGAATTGTGATCAATAACTTTCTTGCCGGCGATTGTTCCATTCATGGCAGCAAAAGCTACTTTATCAGTACATGATAATTTAGCACCATCACATACAAAGCCCATAGAGGTAGATAAATATACATTAATGGACTCCTTTACTTCTTCACGTGTTGCATTTTTGGCATATGCTATGACTGCAGCAGCACTACATCCGGTTGCATGACCTGTTCCACATAAAACTGTTACAACACTCATTTCTTGTTTAACATATACACTTGTCATGAATGATAAAACAATTAATTTTCTTCGAAGCAAATCACTTAATTCAAGGGCATCTGCAATAAACATTGGAGTTACCAATGTCCCGATACCAAGATTACCACTTCCAGCAACACCATAAACAGTAAATAGGTCTCCACGCATTCTTTTTAATGCTGGTACTTCAATATGTTTCCTTAAATAATTTGAAAGATCGTAAATGCAATCTTTGCTATGTTTTTGTAAATTTTCAACTAAATAATTACCTTTTTGATTCATAATCTCTTCTCTAGCATTTTCATATTGTAGTTTGGCAATATGAAACAATTCTTCAAGCTCATCAAAACTTGCTTCTTCAACATAATCAAGGATTTCATCATAATTTTCGATTTTATATTTGTTTACATTTTCAATTAATGCATCTTTTTCAAACTCAGACAATTTAACGCCGTTTCTTTTAACACTAACAACATTGTCATATAAATCTTCAATAATAATTATCACTTCATCACCAGTGAAAGATGTAAGATGTAATTTTTCATAAAGAACAGTATTTTCAAATTTTTGATAATTAATTTGCACATCAGTGTTAGATAGTAACTCATCTATCTTATCAATGTCATCATTTGTTACACTTTCAAATACCGATAATTTGTTTTTTGGATTTTTAAGTAATAAACCTAATGCTAATGCTTTATCTAAGCCGCTTTTGTGTAATCCGGGAACACCAACATTAACACTGTTTTTATATAATTCTTCACTCATAGTAAGTTTGACACTTTTGATTTTTGAGTTACGTAAAACGTATGCTCCAATTGAAGCGATAAACCCTACTACACCAATATCAGTGCAACCCATTGTTTTTGTTAGGTTTCCTTTTAGAATTTTATATGCATTCATTTAAATATATCCCCACCCATCTTAGTGTCTTATACCCATCCTGTTATTTTGTTAAGAGATGGGGAAATAATTATAACTTAGGCTTAACCAAATTACATGCAGCAAAATGGCCTTTTTCAATTTCCAGAAGTGTTGGATGTATTTCATGACAAGAAGGTATAACATTATAACATCTAGTGCTAAACCTACATCCACTTGGCGGATTAATTGGTGATGCAATCTCACCGTCTAAAATGATTGGATCTGTATCTTTGACTGTACTTAGTAGTGCTTTTGTATATGGGTGTATTGGATTATTAAAGATATCATCAACTTCACCATATTCTACTATCTCCCCTAAATACATTACTGCTACATAATTACTGATATTCCTTATAACTGCTAGGTTGTGAGAAATGAATAAATAAGTTAAATTCAATTCTTTTTGCAAATCAATTAATAAATTAAGAATTTGAGCATGAATAGATACATCAAGTGCTGAAACTGGTTCATCACATATTAGAAATTCTGGATTTAGAGCAATAGCTCTTGCAATGGCAATTCTTTGTCTTTGTCCACCACTAAAATTGTAGATATGGCGGTCCATATCTGCTTTGTCTAATCCAACTGTTTCTAATAAGCGAATTACATGAAAATCTATCTGTGATTCATCAATATTTTTTCTTATTTTATATGGCTCAGCAATAATATCTCTAACAGTAAATCTTGGATTCATTGAAGAATATGGATCTTGGAATATTAATTGCATTCTAGTTCTAATTTCTTTGTATTCTGATTTTGATACTTTATAAATATCTTTTCCTCTGTATTTTACAGTACCTTGTGTTGGAGAAACTAGGCCTATCATTGTATTTGCTAGGGTTGTTTTACCACAACCTGATTCTCCAACGATTGCAACACAGTTCCCTTTTTCAATTTTGAGTGAGACGTTTTTGACTGCACTCACATATTCTCTTTTTCTTTTTAATATGCTTTTGGCAACTGGGAAATCTACATCTAAGTTTTCTATTTCAAGTATGACTTCTTTTTTAGTATCATCATATGTCATTTATCTCCACCTACTTTATTCTTTAATGGATTCCAACATCTAACACGTTGTCCCCCGCCTAAATCAACTAGCGGCGACATACAATTCTTACATATAGTTACATCTGTATTTGAACATCTAGGTCTAAAATAACAACCATCAGGTTTATGCAGTGGATGAGGAACATTGTCAGGAATTTGTGTGAATTCTTGTTTTTCTGTCCCTATTTTTGGCATTGAATTTATGAGACCTAGTGTATATGGGTGTTTTGGATTCCTAAATACATCTTTTGTTGGACCTTCTTCAACGATTTTCCCACAATACATGACATATACTCTATCCGCGACTCTTCTTACAACAGACAAATCATGAGTAATTAATACTAATGCCATATCGTTTTTCTTTTGTAAGTCTTTAAGTAGTTGAAGAATTTGAGCTTCAATTGTTACATCAAGAGCAGTGGTAGGTTCATCAGCAATCATCAATTTAGGATCACTTGCGAAAGACATCCCAATTAGTGCTCTTTGACGCATTCCACCAGATAATTGGTGGGGATAATCATTGTATCTTTTTTCTGGACTTGGAACACCAACTAAACGTAAAATTTCAATTGATGCAATTTTAGCTTCGCTTTTTGAATATCCAAGTTTTTTAATATAGATTTCATCTATCTGTTTTCCAACTTTTATAACCGGATTTAATGCACTTAAAGCATCTTGAAATATCATTGTCATTTTAGTTCCAAGGATATTTTTCATTTGTTTATCTGAATAATTACGTATGTCTACTCCATCAAATTCATGGACCTTTGTATCAACAATTGCAGGTGGCGTTTGAAGTAATCTCATAAATGCAAGTGATGAAACACTTTTACCGCATCCACTTTCACCTACGATTGCTACACATTCTCCCTTATAAACATCAAAATCAATACCTTCAACCGCTTTTACAATTCCTCTTTCAGTTGGAAATATAACTTTTAAAGATCTTATTTTTAGTATTTTATCAGTCATTGTGTTCACCACCCTGATTATCAATAGTTTCCATCTCATCAAATAATTCTTGGATGTATTTACCACTGAGAGTTTTTAGTACTTTGAATTGACTTGAATTTGAGCTCATTCTTGGATTAAAAATTTCTTCTAAACTAAATCCAATGAGCATATACGAACTTACTGAAAGAAAGATTCCAAGAGCAGGTGCTAGAATCCACCACCAGTATCCAAGTATAAAAGCACCACTAGATTGTGCATCAGCAAGCATTTTCCCCCAACTGATAAATTCAGTATTTCCTAGACCTAAGAAACTCAGTCCAGCTTCAGCAATCATTACCCCTGCAGCTGTCATAGCTGTATTCATAATTAATTGATTTGATACACCTGGTAATATATGTTTTGTCATAATATACCATTTAGATCCACCAAATAACTCAGCACTTTTTACATAGTTAGTATTTTTAATTGTAAGTACTTGTGATCTTACAACACGTGATAACCCGGCCCATCCAAATAATGTAAAGATAAATATAAGCATTGGATAGCTTTTCCCAAATAGATTTGTTAAAACGATTGTAATTGGCAATGTTGGTATTACAAGCATAACATCTACTATACGCATGATAACTGCATCTGGCAATTTTCCTAAATAACCAGCTGCGATACCAATAATAGCTCCAGTAAAGGAAATGAGTATTGCAGTTATAATACCAATCGTCATTGATACTCTTGCGCCATAGACAAGCATACTAAAGATATCTTGTCCAAATGATGTTGTACCTAGTAAATGATCTAATGACGGACCTACTCCACGTTCACCACGTTGAAGAACATCATATGGATCATACGGTGCTATTAATGGTGCAAATATCGCAGTTAATGCGAGTAAAACTACTAATATTAGTCCAATACGACCCTTTTTATGGTTCCAGGTTTTCTTGATAATCCCACCAATCGTTTGAAGGAAATTTATGATAGGATTTAGTATTTTTTTGGTCATTGTATTATTCATCGTCTACCACCATCCATTATTCGAGGGTCTAGAACAAAGTATAATAAATCAGCTGTTAAGTTAGCTAATAGTGCTATAGAAGATAAGAATAACATTACTCCCATCATTAATGGGTAATCATTTTGAAGATTAGCATTAATGAATAGTGTTCCCATACCATTCCAGTTAAATACTTTTTCAATAACTACAGCTCCCCCTATAAGGGCACTTAGTCCCATCATAAATCTTGTAACAATTGGCAATAAAGCATTTGTTAATGTGTGTCTATATAATATTCTTCCGTTTGATAATCCTTTTGCTCTTGCAGTAAGGATATAATCATCAGAAGAAACAACTATTACACTATTTCTTGTACTAACTGCATAACCAACTATTCCACCAATACTCATACTGATAACTGGTAGTGTAGCATTTCTAATTACATTTAATATTTGTTCAAAAGACCAATCGAATGCAGTCATCATAGATGGATCAGCATACCCTGGTAACCATTCTAATTCAAATCCAATAATCATGGATAAAATTAATGCGATAATGAATGCGGGAAGTGCTGTCAGCAAAGTAGAAGAAGCTAGTAGTAAAGTATCAGGTAGCCTTCCTCTTTTCTTTGCCGCAAAGGTTCCATACATAATTCCTACAATGGAAGAAATCATCATTGTAGATAATGATAAAACTAGCGTCCAAGGGAGCCTTTCAGTTATTAACTTCATTACTTTAGGTCTTCCTGGTTGGAATGAATTCCCTAAGTCTCCAGAAAGTAGATTTTTGACATAGATAAGATACTGCTCAACTGGGGATTTATCAAATCCATATTGCTCCCTAGTTAGAGCTTTAATTTCATCATATTCTTCATCTGTCATAGTACCAATCTGTGGTGGGTAATATCTTGACGCAGGATCGTCGTTACCAATTCTTGGAATGAAGAAATTTATTGTGACAACAGCAAGAAATATTAAAATAGTGTGTGAAATACGTTTTATTACATAATCAAATTTCATTTTTATTTAGAATTTAATGTCAGATTTTGTAATGAATCCGAATTGAAAATCAACACATTATCAACGTGAACCCATCCACTGAAAATATCAGTTCTATATGCCGAGGATGTATTTGCTGTATATAATGGTATCTTATAATTCATGCTGTCGAGATCTTCCTGAATTTCAAAAATAAGTTCAATTTTTCTTGTTCTATCTAACGTTGTTCTCATTTCGTTTATTTTTGCTTCAAATGATTCATCAACTAATCTTCCATAGTTTGATGAATAACCGATTGTAACAAATTGGGCTCTAAACATCATATCTACATTTACCATTGAGAATACAACATTTTGAATTGTCATATCAAAATTACCAATATAGAAGTAATCTTTTGTAGGATTAGTACCACCCTCATGATATTCTATTTTAATTCCAATTTGTTCAAAAAGAACTTGAATGTAATTAATTGTAGTTTTTACACCTGGACTACCAGTAATTTTATAATCAAGTAGTACTCCATCTTTACTTCTAAACTTACTACCTGCTTCAAAAGTATATCCAGCGTCTTCAAGTATTTGGTTTGCTTTGTCTAAATCGTGATCATCCATTGAAATTGAATCATTTACGTAAATACTATTTTCTGTGAATAATCCTCCACGAACACTTGAACCTTCTCCATCAAGAGATTGTGTTATTAAATAATCTTGGTCTAAAGCTAGCATAATAGCTTCTCTTAGAATAGGATCTTTTAATAATTCTCTTTGAGGTGTACTGTATTCTTCAGGAACATTTAGATTTATACATAGTGTTGAAACAAAATCATTAACTGAAGAATCCACTTCTACATTTTTTACAGCATTTAATGTGTCAATATAGATATTGCTTATTGAATTATCAATAACATCAATGTCTCCTTCTTGAAGAGCGTTGATTGCAACTATTTCATCAAGGTAGTTGATAAACTTAATGCTTTCTACTTTGTATAAAATATCCCCATTATCGTCTTTTAAGTGGTAGTCATCTCTTCGATTAAGGATGATTACACCTGGACCTGAGTTGTCTACATCTAATGTAAATGGTCCACTACCCATAGGGTTATTGTAAAGGGTAGATTGTGCAGAAGTTGGGTTTGTTGAGTTGAGTTTGTTTACATGTGAAATAATATTATATTGGTGTTCTGGTAATATCAAAATAGTAGTAAACAAAGGCGTGATACCACCCAATACTTTTTTCACATGTAAATAGACAACATGATCATCTTCATCAGTAAATGTGTAATCTCCAGGATGATCCTTTGTGAAAATACCTTGTCTAATAAGCTCACCTGAATAATCACTATTGTAATCATGCATTAAATCTCCAGTCCATGCTAGAGTTCCAGCATGAGATGATCGACTAAAGTCAGATGCTAAATCAAATGAAAAATAGACATCTTCAGGTGTTACTGGTGTTCCATCACTCCATGTTGCTTCTTTGTTTAAATTTATTTTTACTGCTAAATAATCTTGGTCTTCCGGTACCTCTGTAGGATCAACTAAGTATTCCCATGAGTCTCCTAATAATGGATCAAACACATCGTTATCACTATCATATGCGAACAAAGTCGAAAAGATCATGCTTGATAATTCAGTTGCTATGCCTTGGTTTGAAAGCCAAGGCATAAACACTGCTGGAAATCCAGTTGAAATATATCCTACGTGTAAGGCTTCGTCGTCTCTAGTTACACTATCCTCTTTTTCACCACATGAACTCATAACTATAGACATTAAAACGATTATTAAAAGCAATAAGAAACGATTATTTTTCATATTATTTTATCCTTTCTTTGCTTAAATAGTTAGCTTACTAATTTTTAATATGGATACTTCATTTGTTTCCCAAAACCTTGTTTAGAAACGGAGTTATTATACACTTCTTCAATATGGAAAACTAATGCTGGTCTTGTAACCCATCGTTCTATATTTGGTGCATGGTATACATCGTGTTGTGCATTTACAAATTTTTTGTAAATACCATCATCATCTATTTCTACTTTCCCGCGTAATTCATAAGAAATTACTGGTGGTTGATAGAAAATATAAGTGGCTTCGTTATTAGCCTGTACATTTTCCCATGTGTGATTTTTTGCCATTTCTAGGGTAGTGAGTAAAGAAAAATCAATTCTATGTCTAACATCATCATTGTATAATTCTTTAACAAGTAAAGCCAAACCTCTTTGGCTATACGCTTCGTCATCACCATCATAAGAGTTAATATGTTCCATATATTTTTCGAAAATTTCTTCTAGGTATTCAGGCTTAGGTACATAACCTATACCTTTTATTGAACCGTTTAATCCACCAGGACCATTTGTAATTAAGGCTGGGTTGTGTGATGTAAAGTTTAAAAATAATCTGTCTCTTGAAATATCTTCTTTATTATAAATTGCCATTACGTTTTTAGCTCTTGTTTCAAATGACCATTTAAAGAAATTTGATGCATCTTGCATTTCTTCTTTTACTGGTGTTGCTTCTGCATGTTTTTTCATTTTTTTTATAAATCTCCTTTATTTTTTTATTATTCTATTGGTTCAGGTTGTGCAGCGAAATCAAATGCTCCATAATTTACGACCATACCAAACATTGGTCCCATTGGAAGGTAAATCCAAGTTTCAGTTGTTGATATAATTGTTGATTCTTCTAACACTGTTGTATCAATTGTTCCTACGATAGTAGGTAACAATGTAACGCCATCAAAGTCGTACATTGGTGTAACATATGTAAATGTAATCGTTTGATCTACTAATTCATAAGTTCCTACACCTTTTAATTCTTCATCTGTGTAAATATTAAATACATTACCATCAAATAATTGAATTTGTACGTTAATTCCAGTAGTAGCTTCTTCATCAGTTACTGAAACTGCTTCGTAAGTAAATAAAGCTTCTCTTTTAAGAGTGATTACTCCATAATCTGCTAAAACACCAAATGTAGGGCCCATAGAGATATAAACATTAGTAGAAGTAGTAGTAATCATTGTTTCTGCTTCTAAAGTATCTGTATCTATTGTAGCTTCTATAGTAGGTAATAAATTCCCTTCGAAATCTTGCATTGGTTCTTCATAAGTGAATGTCATTGTTTGTCCTACAAGTTCAAAACTACCAGCACCACGTAAAGTATCATTTGCATAAAGTTCAAATGTATTATTATCAAATATAAACACTTTAACTACTGCGCCTGCCATCATAGGTTCTTCGGAAGTTGAAATTGCTTGGTAAGAATAAAGTAAAACTGGTGCATCAATAAATATCATAATTGTAGTTGTAGTAGCGTTTCCACTGCTATTTACTACATTTATAGTGATTGTTCCCATACCAGAACCAGCAACTGATAAATCAACATTATCAGTAATCATATCTAGAGTTACAGGGATATCTCCATCTATTTGATCAGAGATTGTGAAATAAGTTGTCCAATCAGGTTCCTCTTCTCCAACAGTAAATGATGTTTGAGTTCCTTCAACTTTTGTTATTACAGCTTTGCAGCCAACAACTTTTTCAAAAGTAGTAGTACCAACATCCATTACGATAGGCCCTGAACCCATATTGATTGAATATTCTACAGGATCAATTACGATAACTGTAGTTAAATCAGTAACATCTGTTGTAGTGATTGTACCTGTAAGTACCCAGTCACCACCATCAGGATGTTCTTCTGTATATGTAAGTGACAGTACACCATCAGTGATATCATAAGGACCACTACCGCGTAAGCTGCCTGTCCATAAATCGAATGTCATATTATCATAGAAATTAATTGTTACAAATGTACCAGCTGAAGTCATACCTAGTGGTGCAGTTCCTTCATACTTAGCAACTAAAACTGGATCATTAATAAATATCATAATTGTAGATGTAGTTGAATTTCCACTACTATTTACTACAGTAATTTTTATAACTCCCATTTCAGCTCCAAGAACTGTTAAATCTACTCCATCCATAATCATTTCTTCAGTGACAGGGATATCTCCATCTATTTCATCTGTGATTGTGAAATAAGTAGTCCAATCAGGTTCTTCGTCTCCAACAGTAAATGTTGTTTGAGTTCCTTCAACCAAAGTTATTTCAGCTTTACAACCATTGACGAATTCAAGAGTAGTTGTACCAACATCCATTACGATAGCTCCACCACCCATATTGATTGAATATTCTACAGGATCAATTACAAGAACTGTAGTTGGATCAGTAACATCTGTTGTAGTGATTGTACCAGTAAGTACCCAGTCACCACCATCAGGATGTTCTTCTGTGTATGAAAGTGTTATTACACCATCATTGATTTCATATGGTCCAGTACCACGTAAACTGGCTGTCCATAAATCAAATGTCATATTATCATAGAAATTAATTGTTACGAATGTTCCGGCTTCAGTCATACCTTTTGGTGCGACACCTTCATAAATAGCAATTAAATCTCCAGTAGGTGCAACAATAACTTCTTCGATTGTTATTGTTATAGATTTTGTTGCTTCATTTTCGGCTTCATCTGATACAGTTACACTTACTGTATATTCACCTGGAGTGCTCATGTCTACATTTTCAGTTAACATTGAGTTAGTTACATAAATAGTACCATCAACGTCATCAGAAATAGTGAAGTATGATCCCCATACAGGTTCAGAATCACCTTGATCAAACGTTGTTTCTAATGCAGTTACCACTGTGATAACTGGACTAGTTGTATCAGCTTCTTCATTGTTAGACGGATTACATGCGGCTAAAGCAAATACAAGTACAAAACTTACAAATAATAAAATAAATTTTTTCATTTTTCTTTTCTCCCTTTTTTTATTTTTTGAATAATTGTAGAATTGTTTTATATAAAAAGTCTTTTCAAATTAGTATTTTTGAGGTGCTAAAGATTAATTTAAATAGTTAATTACTCTTTAAGTTTTCTATAATACATCGTCATATTTTAATGACTTGAAAAGACTTTTAAATATTTTTATTTATAGAATTGTTCTCTAAGAAAATCTAGATAATCATCAATTTTGGACATAATTTCATCGGTATTCACCTGTTTGTTTGTGATTTTCCCAATACTGAATTCTTTGGTTAAAATTCCTGTAACTACATATCTGGATACAGAAACTACCTTCTCAACATCAATACCATCCTTGAATTTTGTGTAATCAATACTTGTCTTGTAAAAATCTGATTTAATACTGTGCATACCTTCGGTTTTTAATTTTGAAAAATCTTGTAACCCTTTTTTCCTACCGCATCTGTCAAAGAAATCGAAGATGTAAGGGTATTTGTCGTGAGTTTCTAACTTCACTCTCATTATTTGACTGAATCTTTCAAATAAATCATTGGAATCCCAATCAATATCATTTGACATATGTACTGAAATAACATCATACGTAAATTCTAAAAGAAAATCGAATAACTGTTGTTTATCTTTAAAATAATGATATAACAACCCTCTAGAAATCCCGGCATCTTGGATTACTAGATTTGTTGAAGCCTTATCGAAATTGTTTTCACTAAATATTTTTAAAGCTGAATTAATTATTCTATCAATTTTTTCGTTACTACTATCGATGTTTTGAAATTCATTTAACATAATTTCCCTCATTTCTTATAACCGACGAAAAAAACTGTCAATTTCATTATACGATAGCCGACAGAAACTGTCAATATTTTTTTTCTTGCATAATAAAATAAATTGTAATATAATTGTTGATGTTACAACTGTTGCAAGTGCAACTATAAAGGAGTGATGAAATGTTTTTAAATGATATGTCAACAATTTTTCGTTATAGTAATATTTTTGTAAATCGTAGTTCTTCCGACTTGAAAATTACTTCCGCTGAACATTACATACTTATGTACCTCTTTCAAAAAGAAGGAGTTAGTCAAGATGAAATTGCTGATCATTTTGCGGTTGATAAGGGTAGTATTTCAAAAACTATTCATAAATTGTATTTAAAAAAATATGTCGACAAGTATGAAGATATAAGCAATCGTCGTAAAAATTTAATATGTCTTTCTAAAATAGGTCGTAAAACCTTCGCAAAAAGTCGTGAAGTGTTAGATGAATGGCACAAATCAGTAATGAAAGATGTTTCTGAAGAAGAATTTAAGATATTTAAGGAAGTATTACAAAAAATGACCGTTAACGTTAGAAATGCAATCGAAACAAATTGAATCTAAGGAGAAATCACATATGAATAACAAACAAAAACATTCGAACTTGATATTAATTATGATTATTTATCTTGCTGGTATATTTATGGGTGCTATTGATACTGGAATTGTTACACCAGCAAGAACAATCATCCAAAACGATATGGGTGTAGATTCTCAGCTTGGTATATGGATGATAACTATTTATACATTGGCTTATGCTGCTAGTATACCAATCATGGGTAAAATAGCAGATAAGTACGGTCGAAAATACATATTTTTAATAAGCATTTTCTTATTTGGTGCTGGGTCTTTATTAACTGGCTTAAGCCAGTTTACAGGAAGCTTCACTATGTTGCTTGTCTCACGAGCTATACAAGCGATTGGTGGAGGAGGAATCATTCCAGTTGCAACTGCGGAATTTGGAACAACGTTTCCAAAAGAAAAAAGAGGAGTTGCACTTGGTTTAGTTGGAGGAGTTTATGGTATTGCTAATATTTTTGGGGCCTCAGCAGGAAGTTTTATACTTGATATATCTGGGCAATCTAATTGGTGTTATATCTTTTTTATCAATATACCAATAACAATATTTATTCTAATAGCAGGATTTATAGTTCTTCCAAATAATAAACATGAAGATGTGAAAAAGATTGATTTTGCTGGAATTTTTGTTTTAACAATTATGATATTATCATTATTATATGGGCTTAAAAATATCAATTTCCTTGATTTTTGGAATTCATTTGCCAATGTGAAAGTATACGCATTCCTAATAGTTTCTATTGTGATTTTCCCGCTATTTTTGTTCATTGAACAGAAAGCAGAAGATCCAGTTATAAACCTTTCGTATTTTAATGAACGAGCAATTGTAATTACGTTAATTTTATCTTTTATTTCAGGTATTATTTTGATGGGGATTATCTTTGTTCCACAATTTGCGGAAATTAATATTGGAATTGCTTCTGGAAGTGGTGGATACTTTGTAATTGTACTTGGAGTCTTCGCCGGTATTGGAGCTCCATTGTCTGGACGTTTAATCGATAAGTTTGGAGTTAAACCTATTCTTGGATTTGGATTCTCTGTGTCTGCGCTTGCAGCGATATTTTTAATATTTGTTGTCGTTCCTTTTCCAAGTATATTTACAGTTATTGTAAGTCTAATACTAATGGGGTTAGGTATGGGATTCTCACTAGGAACTCCACTTAACTACATGATGCTAGAAAATACAAAACAAGAAGAGTCCAACTCTGCATTAGCAACACTCTCTTTAATTCGCTCTTTAGGGACTACAATAGCTCCTTCAATTATGATTGCTTTTATTGCAAGTGCTGGAATGCAAACACAGAGTAATGTAGCAAGTGCTTTACCAGAAAACTTAACAATTCCTGCAATTATCTATTCAGAAGAAATTAATACAGCTTTTACAGAACTACAAGAAGATTCTCGTTTTGCGGAAAAATTTGCCGATTTTACATTTCCTGAATTTTCTGGAGAAACTTTGATTCCATTAACACAACCATCTACAACATCAGATGGATCTCTTGATCCAGAAATTATTGGGTTAATTAAAGGTTCAGACATTACAACGATTTCAGACAATACCAAAACATTCTATACTGCAATCTTTGATTCCTTTATTCCAATTGTTACTATGAATATTGAAAACGGTGTTCAATCAGGAATTAATGGTTTGGAAGAAGCTATTACTGGAATGAATTCTGGATTATTTGGTATTAATATGACTATTATGACGCTTTCATCAATTCAGACTGAACTCGAAGCACTTCCTAGCACTGCATTTGATGGTAGTGAGATATTAGATTTGCTCCAACCATCAACATTAAGTGGGTTGATGCCAATGACTTTAGAGTCTTTAGAAGGATTTACAACATTAGTGGAATTGGAAGAACTTATTACTTCATATATAGGACAAAAAGCAGAATTGGAGTCATCAATTCAAGAGATACAAACACTCAGGACACAAATGATTGCTTTTAAAACAGATGTAAGTGTTCAGTTCAATGCTGGTGTTTCTAATTATTTGAATGATATTGATAATAATGCGCTTAATGTTGAAGACACTTTTCAAGAAACACTAAATGGTGGATTTAAGAATATCTATTTTACAACTATGAGCGCTGCAATCGCTGGGTTCTTAGTTCTTCAAATGTATTCAAGTAAACCATCAATTGAAGATATATTATTGAAATAGAAGTAAGTGAATAAATGAGCAAAAAACATATATAATGTATTATATCCAGTATTGATTGTTTGATTTTAACGTAATTCTAAGTAGTGTAGATAACCAATATTTTACACTATTGATAGTTTTTGTTGGTTATTGTATAATTGAAAATGTAGATTTATAAAAATAATGGAAAAGGGTGAGTTTATGAATTGTAAAGTAGTGAAAATTGAGAAACAACTTTCTTTTAAAGAAGCAGCAATGTTGCAACATCAAATGTTTGCTGCGGTAAATGCAGGTAAGTATGATGGCGTTTTATTAGTGTTGGAACATACACCGGTTTTTACAACAGGAGTAGACTTTGATACAACAGATTTACTTATAAGTGAAGAAGAAATCACAAATCAAGGAATAGAATTATCTAAAACTGATCGTTGTGGAGGGATTACATATAACGGACCAGGACAAATAGTGGTATATCCTATTTTGAAACTAAAAAATTTCAATATTAGAAGTGATGAATATCTGAGTATACTTGAAGCAGTAATTAATGATACTGTGAGCAAATACAACCTAACTCCTTCTCAAGTCAATGGTTATCCTGGTGTATTTGTTAATAACACAAAAATATGTTTTATAGGTATTAAAGAAAGAAAAGGCGTTGCATATCAAGGATTATCAGTTGATGTAACAACGGATATATCAAACTATAAATTTATCAAAGATTGTTGGCCAAAAGGCTATAAAGTTGGGAAATTACAAGACTTTGTTAAAGACATCAATATTGAAAATGCAAAGGATCAAATCATTGATAGCTTTAACAAGATATTCGATGTTGTTTTTGAAACTAGGAATATGAAAGATATGATGCCAACGTCTGGAATGGGCCATCCTAGTGGAGTTCGAAAGAGACCTCAATCTACAATGGTAGGTCATCCACATACCGACAAGTAAATTTCTTAATAATTAAAAAAGACATTAACAGAAGTGGAATTAATGAGATATATTGCGATTTTGGATATGTCTTTTTTATTGGAGCAAATGGAATATAAAAAGATTTAATTCATTATAGTTGCATTTATAATGAGAATATTATAAAATATGTAACGAACTTACCTAAATAGAAAATGAGGTGACATATGAAAGAACATAATGGAATTATTATTTGGAATCAACTTCATGAGTTGACAAAACTAAAAAAGCATTCATATACTCTACCTTCTTTAACAGAATTGGAGACAAGAATTATGCGCATTACTTCAATGATGAAACATAAAAAAGGTGTAAGCATTAATGTAAAGACATTAAAGACGATGTTGAATGTAAGCCATCCAACAATCTCTCAAACAGTTAATGCACTTGAGAAAAAAGAATATATTTCTCGTGTGAATGATCCACTAGATGGAAGGGTAACGTTAATTGAAATTTCAAAAACAGGAAAAAAAGTTTTAGAGGAATCTTTTCGAATTATTACAGAAAGGTTCATCGAATTATCGAATTATCTTGGAGAAGAAAAAAGTAAGGACTTTATTTCAATTCTCGATGATATTATTAAATACTTTCAAGAGTTAGGAGAAGAAAAATGAAAAAGGCTTATAAATTATTAACTACAAGAGAACGATTTACCGTTCTCTTGATTATTTTACTTGTATCAGCACAAGTATATTCTCAATTAGAATTACCATCATACACTGCTGATATTATTGATATTGGTATCTTCAATAAAGACTTGCCATATATTTATGGAAAAGGTGGACTGATGCTGTTAATCTCATTAGCAAGCATCGTTGCAAGTATTTTTGCATCATTCTTTGCTGCAAAAATAGCTGTAAGTGTGGGTACTAAATTACGTTTTTGGGTATTTCAAAAAGTTTCAAACTTTTCATCTCAAGAATATAATAAATTTGGTGCATCTACACTTATTACAAGAAACACAAATGATATTATTCAAGTTCAAAATTTTACGTATACGATGTTACGTCTAATGGTAATGGCACCGCTAATGCTAATTGGTGGAATTCTTAAGGCTCGTATGCAAAGTACTGAGTTATCTTTTATCTTTTGGTATTCGATACCAGTATTAGTGTTTACAATAATAGTTGTCGCTTTTGTAGCGCTACCTCTATTTAAAAAACTTCAAGAGCGCTTAGATGCAGTTAACCTTGTATTTCGTGAAAACTTGATTGGAGTTCGCGTGGTTCGTGCTTTCAATAGATTTAAACGTGAAAAAGAGCGTTTCAGTGAAGCAAATCTAAATCATATTACTATTGCTAAACGCGTGAATCGAATTATGACATCTATTATGCCAGTAATGATGATTATTATGAACTTTACATCACTTGCTATTGTGTATTTTGGAGCAATCAAAGTGGATGAGGGAACTTTGCAAATAGGATCTATATTTGCTTTCTTGCAATACGCAATGCAAATTATGTTTAGTTTAGTAATGGCGTCAATGATCTTTGTTATGTTTCCTCGTGCTCAAGCATCTTATAGAAGAATTTTCCAAGTCCTTAATGAGGAACAAACTATTCAAGATAAAGAAGATGCTATAGAACAAACAGAAACAACTGGAGCTATCACATTTAAAAATGTTATGTTTAAATATCCTGGTGCAGAAATGCCTGTATTAAGTGAAGTATCATTTACTGCAAAACCAGGTAATATTACTGCAATTGTTGGAGGAACAGGATCTGGGAAATCAACATTGATAAACCTAATCCCAAGATTCTATGATTTAACATCTGGAGAAATCTTGCTTGATGATGTAAATATCAAGGATATTACGCAAAGAAGCTTGCGTTCTCATATTGGATATATCCCTCAATCAGCGACACTGTTTAGCGGGTCTATTCGTGATAACTTGAATCTAGGAAAAGAAGATGCCACAGATGATGAAATCATGGATGCGATAAAAATCGCGCAAGCAGAAGAATTTGTTTCTGAAAAAGATGGTGGGTTAGACAGAGTAGTTTCTCAATCAGGTACAAACCTTTCTGGTGGACAAAAACAACGTTTATCAATTGCAAGAGCTATTGTTAAACGCCCGAAAATATATATTTTTGATGATTCATTTTCAGCATTAGATTTCACAACTGATTTTGAACTTCGAAAAGCACTTCACCCTCATATCAAAGAATCAACTATTTTTATCGTTGCTCAAAGAATTTCAACAATTAGTAATGCTGATCAAATTATTGTTCTTGATGAAGGTAAGATAGTTGGAATAGGAACACACAAATCCTTATTACAATCATGTGACGTATACAAAGAAATTGTATCCAGTCAAATTACAGAGGAGGAGATGGATCATGAGTAACGATAAAAAACAACAAAACCGTGGTTCTAGACCTCATGGTGGACCTATGGGAATGGCGATGTCTGTTCAAAAAGCAAAGAACTTTAAAGGGACATTAAAACGCTTAATCAATTACTTAAGACCAGATTTACCAAAAATAATTATTGTTGTTATCTTCTCGATTGCTTCAATGGTATTTACAATAATATCACCACGTGTACTTGGGGATATTACTACAGAAATATACAAAGGATTTTTCTCTCCACAAGGAGTAGATTTTGCTCCTATAAATGATTTACTTACATATCTTTCTGTCTTATATGTGCTAAGTGCATTATTTGCTTATATCCAAAACTTTGTTATGGTTGGAGTAACACAAAACACAGTATTTAGAATGCGTAAAGATATCAAAGAAAAACTTAGAAAATTACCATTAAAATACTATGATAGTAAAACTCATGGTGAATTACTAAGTCGTGTGACAAATGATGTAGATACAGTTGGTTCTACAATGCAACAAGGATTGAATAACTTGGTTACTGCGATTGTAATGATTATTGGTGTACTTTACATGATGCTTACAATTTCTGTAACAATGACTTTGGTTGCACTTATCACGTTGCCATTATCATTCTTCTTAATAAAACCAATTGTAAAACGAAGCCAAAAATACTTCAAGGCACAACAAAAAACGCTTGGAGATTTAAATGGACATATCGAAGAAATGTATTCGGGACACCAAATCATAAAAGCTTTTGGAAAAGAAGAAGGTTCAATAGAAACTTTTACAGGTATTAATAAAGAACTAAAACATGCAGCATGGCGTGCAGCATTTATGAGTGGTATTATTATGCCAATCATAAACCTTGTAAACAACATTATCTATGTATTAATAAGTGTTGTTGGAGCAATA
Organism: uncultured Methanosarcinales archaeon; assembly: GCA_964517565.1. Classification (GTDB taxonomy): domain Archaea; phylum Nanobdellota; class Nanobdellia; order Woesearchaeales; family SKGA01; genus SKGA01. Next base: position 5,885 of record CAZFEG010000001.1, on the reverse strand, counting down.
TTATTTATCAATGGAGCAATTGAAATCGGGAATATTCAATCATTTATACAATATATTAGACTATTCTCACAACCAATTAGTAACGTTGCAAGTGTTTCAAACCTAATCCAATCAACAGTAGCTGCCGCAGAACGTGTATTTGAATTACTTGATGAAGAAGAAGAAAGCAGACAAGAAGACTCAAATATATTTAATGATGTAGTTGGACATGTTACTATCGATCATATCGCTTTTTCATATAAAGAAGGACAAAACTTGATCACAGATTTCAGTGTTGATGTTAAAGAAGGAGAAACAATTGCGATTGTTGGTCCAACGGGTGCTGGTAAAACGACACTAGTAAATCTATTACTTCGTTTTTATGATGCTCAATCAGGAGACATTAGAATTGATGGTAAATCTATTTACGATGCATCAAGAAGTGATGTTCGTCAAGCATTCGGAATGGTACTACAAGATACTTGGTTATTTAAAGGAACAATTATGGATAATATCCGTTATGGTAAATTAGAAGCATCTGATGAAGACGTATATAATGCAGCATCAATTGCAAATGTAGACCACTTTATTAGAACGCTAAAAGATGGATATCAAACAATTATAAACGAGGAAGCAAATAATATTTCACAAGGTCAAAAACAATTAATTACGATTGCTCGTGCGTTGCTTGCTAATCCACGTATCCTAATTTTAGATGAAGCAACATCAAGCGTTGACACAAGAACTGAAAGTTACATTCAAAACGCAATGCTTAAACTAATGAAGGGCCGTACTAACTTTGTCATTGCTCATCGTTTATCAACGATAAAAAATGCGAATCATATTTTAGTTATGAATGACGGAGACATTATTGAAACCGGTTCACACAGTGAGTTACTAGCAAAAGAAGGGTTCTACTTTAACCTATACAATGCACAGTTTAATAAAACATTAGAATAGTAAACTTACATAGTTTGAAAAGTGATTGAAGAGACATCATCTGTTGATACAGGTGGTGTTTTTCTTTATTGAAAAGCGGAACTAAAACCTAATCGTTAGAATAATATTGCGACAAGTAAAATATTATGATAAAATTAAGTTAGTGTATGGAAGGTTACTAGGGGATATAATCAATTGCTTGAACAAAATCCTTTCAAGAGAGTGAAACCTTCCAAAATGGAAAATAGGAGGGTTTTTTAATGAAAAAAGTAATTATTGGAATTGTGGCAATATTGGTTTTATTTTTATCAGGTTGTGATCAGTTACCAGAAATCTTAAAAGATTATTTACCTGCTTTAGAGCTTAATGGTGAGATAGATGTGACTATTGGATTAAACGAAGAATACGTTGATCCAGGGGTAGAACTAGTTGGAGATTTTGATCTTGAAATAACTACTGATTCTAATCTAGATATTACAACATATGGTATATATTTTATCGACTATAGTGTTGATTATAATGGTAAAGAAATTAGAATAGGTAGAAAAATTAGAGTTGTACCAGAAACTGAAAAAGACTTTAATATAAACTTGTCTGTAGAGTCTATAGATCCTAATGCACTTACTTTCTTAATCGAAATAGATGATCAAGATGGGGATTTAATTGATGGTGAAGGAATATTGTATTATCTTGATGAAAAAATCAAATCCTTTCCTGTAGCTAATGGAATGACATATTTAGAGTTTGATGAACTGGCTAACCAAACATATTATCGTTTAGAATTTATTGGTTCTTATACTGATAATGAGCTAGTATACACGCTAGACGACTATACAATTGGGGCTAAAACAACGTTAACTGACCCTAAGGATTATCCAAGACTAGAACTTGTTGGTGAAGAAGAATTGCATCTTAATGTTGGTGACGAATATATAGAACAAGGCGTTACTATCATTGGAGAGCAACAGGAATTAGAAATAACGATTGAATCAGATGTAGATACAGCAATAGCAGGAACATACACTGTTAGATATATAATTGTCTTTAATTTAGCTTCAATTTATGCACATAGAACTGTCATTGTTGATGCAGTTGATGTAGACCCAAATGATGATCCAGATGATGTGCCAGGTGAAGTTGATTTTGGAGTAGTAATAGAATTGGTTGATGCAGAAGCTTATAGTCTTACTATTTCGGTTACTGTTGATGATGCAACAGAGAGAATTACAAACCCACTTGCATCACTTTATCTTGGAAGTGAGAGAGTTTCTGGGTTCGTTTATTCTCACGGAACAACTACAATAACATTTGAAGGATTATTAGCTGAAACAACATATCATTTTATATTAGATGGATTTTATTTGAGTGATGGTAATTTTGTTTCTATAGGAGATTATACGGAAGAATTTAGTACGTTGCCAGTATCAGATATTGTTTTTGCTCCTTATATGGTTCTAAATGGAGATAGTATTGTAGAAGTAGAAATAAACACTCCATTTGTTGATCCAGGAGCAAGTGTAATTGGATATCCTAATGCAGTTATTACGCAGTCATTGTATCCTAATATAGTAGGAACCTATACAATTACTTATAGTGCGACTATAGATGGAGTACCTTTTAATGTTACTAGAACTATTAATGTTGTAGACTCTAGTGTACAAGATAATTATTTTGGATTAACTAGTTATGAAATAGGCAAAGAATATATTAATGTGGTCATAGATGTCGAGGATGCGCAATCAGAAATCGTTTCAATGACAGCTTATGTTTATGATATTGATGGTCACCAAGCAAATATATCAGGATTATTAGTTGGCAATAATGAAATAATGTTTGATTGGTTAACTCAAGACACAAATTATAAGCTTGTTGTTGAGTATTCTTACATTCCAACAGGTGAAAGTGATACAGTATATGTAGAACTTGAGCTATTAGATTTTAATACGCTAGCTGCACCAAGACCAATACTTACTAGTATAGATTGTTCATCTACAGGAACTCAAACAACTTGTAGTGCGGAATGGAATGAAGAAGGATTTGAATCTAACATCATATATTCTGCAGAACTATGGTCTGGAACGAATTACATCGGACTTATTAGATTTACGAATGATGGGACAGTACTATTTATTGATGATTTAAACCCAGATTCAGAATATACTATAAAAGTCTTTGCGGATTATACAGTTACAGCTACCGGAGCAAGTTACATTGTTAAAATTACAGAGTTTGAAATTAATAAATCAGAATAAATGTTAAAAAACAAAACCGAGAGGTTTTGTTTTTTGTTATAAATCCATATTTGATAATCTTTATGTTTACTTTATCTAATAAGTTTAGGATAACTCCCACTTCAAAGATATTGGTGATTAGTGCAAGAGAAAATGGTAGAGAAATTACCCGATTTTCGAGATTGCTATCTAAGTAAAAGAAATACTTCCATTAAAAATTGAAGTAGTAAATTGAGCGGTTTTACTTCGTGAAATAACAATCGCAATCACAAATCTTAATTAAATCTTAAATAAATATTAACAAAACATCCTAAGTGTTGATTAAAATAATAATATTGATTAGACTAAAATAGTAAACATTGTATATTGAGGATGGACTAGCGAATAATCAGTATTAAGAAGCATAATAATAAGGGGTAAATAGCGCCTAGGAACTGATAGGAGGATTTATATGGATGAGAAATATAAATCACTGAGTAAACAGAAAATACTACTCGTTGATGACAATAATATTAACCGAAGAGTAATGGGAGAATTACTTAAGAGAATGTATTTAGATGTTACTGAAGCCAAAGACGGGGTTGAAGCAATTGAATTAGTAAAAAAAGAAATTTTTGATATGATTTTTATGGATATTTTTATGCCGGGTATGGATGGATATGAAACAAGCAGACACATTCGAGAACTAGATGGTCCGAATGGAGACGTTCCAATTATTGCAGTTACAGCTAATGATGTTGAAGAAACACAAAACAAAATAGCTGAGTGTGGAATGAATGGTGTTTTACCTAAACCTATTCGTAAAGAAAATCTAGAAAAACTATTGAATGAGTATTTTGGCAGTAGCATTAATGATACAAAAGAGATTGATAAAGAGTTGGAAATATTTAATAAAAACGGATTTGAATTATTTTATGAAGATGATTTTCTACGTAAAGAAATTATAAATACATTTTATGCTGAAAAACAAAAAGACCTTAAAAACATAAACGATGCATTCTTTGCGAAAGATTGTGCATTAATATATAAAGCGCTTCATTATATGAAAGGTTCATTTATCTATTTGAATGCTCCAAAAATACTAAAACTTACTCAACAAATTTTAGACCTATCCGCAGAAAACAAAATAAGTGATGTATTACTTCTAGAAGAGCCACTACTTAATAATTATGACCTGCTACGAGAAGAATTGCATAAATATATGGATCAATTATAGACAAACAACAAAAGAGCCAAATAAAAATTTGGTTCTTTTTTATGACATAAAAAACAATTTTGTATATATAATCAAAATTAATGACAATGTTCATTAACAATCTTGTAGAAAGCGGATGTATTTGATATAATAGTCTTGTGTGTAAAATATAGTATTCAAAGGGGCTACATTATGAAAAGAATTTTACTAGTAGAAGACAATAAAATCGTTAGTAAAACAATTGAGCGTAAACTTCAAAATAATGACTACATTGTAGACTGTTGTTTTAACGCCGAGGATGGGTTGCTAGAAATTAATAAACATGATTATTCCGCAATAATTTTGGATCTAGATTTACCAAAAATGAACGGATATGCTTTTTTACAAATTCTACGTAAAAAATCTGATGTACCTGTGATAATAAATACTGTTCATGCAGATGTAAAATCTAGAGTAAAACTTATTGGGGTTGGAGCAAGTGATTTTATTGAGAAGTCACTAAAACCAGATGAGATTGTTGAAAGTATTAAGATTATATTAGAAGATAGGGAAAAAGAAAACGAACGCAGTAAAACATTTAAATTTAAACATTTAGATATAGATTTTCTATCTAGAAAAGTAAAAAGAGACAATATAGAACTCGAACTTACAAATAAGGAATTTGATATTATAAAGATGCTACTGGATAATCCTGAGAGAGCCTTCTCTAGAAACAATTGTACTTAGTTGTTTGGGGAGAACAATATGAGGAATCAGTGGATAATACGATAAATGTACATGTAAAAAGATTAAGAAATAAAATCGAAGTAGATCCAAAAAATCCAGAAGTCATAGAAACTGTTTATGCATTTGGGTATCGATTGGGAAAAGAAGTAGTTGATATGCTTCTAAGTCAAAATGGAATCGAATAATATAGAGGTTGTTATCAAATTTTGATAGCAACCTTTTATTTTATTGTTTTTATTTTTTTATCATATTCTTTTTACATGTTATAATAGAATAAGAAGACTAATTATGGAGGTATACTATGAAGAAAAAACTGACTTTTAAAGAACTGATTGTATATAGTTTATTTTTCAGTATTTTTGTAGCAGGAATGGTATTCCTTATTACTATTAGAGAAGAAGAAGTAGTTTCCGAGTACTACCATGATTACGGGATTGAAGAAAGCGACCCAACAGTTGTCAAAATTGGTATTCTTGCGAATCAAGGTACAACAGAAGTATTGAGTAGATGGAGTGACACAGAGACATATCTTAATAATAATTTGTTGGATTATACTTTTGTTATAGTACCGATGGATTTTGAAGAAGTAAATGAGATGGTTGAAAATGGGGAAGTTGATTTCGTTCTTGTGAATCCAGCCATATATGTTGATTTAGAAGTAAGACACAATGTTAGCCAAATTGCAACAATGCAGTATCTCTATAATGGAACAAAAACCACATCATTTGGTAGTGTTATATTTAAGAGAAGTGATAATTCAAGTATTTCAGATTATAATGATTTAATTGATAAAAAATTTGGAGCAGTTGATGAAA